>JBDTMK010000030.1:0-16296 GCA_039934315.1 Pyrinomonadaceae bacterium
GCGACAAGCCGGTGCAGCCCGCTGCCTTCGGCCCCGAGAACTAGTGCGCTCGGCTGGCTCCAGTCCCAGTCGGTATAAGCCGTCGCCGCGTCTGAGCTTGTGCCGACAACCCAGATGTTTCGTGCTTTGAGATCTTCGATCAGTCGATTGAGATTCGTCGTTTTTGCGACCTTTACATATTCGATCGCCCCCGCCGAAGACTTCGCTACCGTTTCAGTTAGGCCGACGGCGCGGCGATCGGGAATTATCACACCGTCCGCTCCCGCACACTCCGCACTCCGGAGCACAGCTCCCAGATTCCGCGGATCTTCGACGCCATCAAGCACGACAAGCAGCGCTTCGGCGGCTACGCCTTCCAGAAGGTCATCGACCGCAACATAATCGGCGGCCGCGGCGAACGCCACAACGCCCTGATGATTTGCGGTTGCATCCACCGTTCTTTCAAGGACCTCACGCGCGACGCGATCGACGCGGATCCCATTAGCTCGGGCAAGTTCGAAGATTTCCTCGAGGCGTTTCTCTCTCGCGCCTTCGGCGACGACGATCTTGTCGATGCGCCGTGCGCTTGCACGCAAGGCCTCTAACACCGGTAAGACGCCGAACATTGTCGCCTGGCCGGTTGGCCGATCAGGAATTTTGGCAGGTGGTCGTCGAGCGTCAGCGGGCGGGCGCCGGTTATCGTTCCGCGGCCTCGTGTCGTTAAACTTTCTCTTCATAAAAGCCGCCATTGGAGCCGCGAATATTTGGTCAATTGAGTGACATTGCTCGATGTGAAAACGTTTGAGACCTCTTTACGCGAGAGCTTGATATGCTGAGATTCCCGTTTCGATTCACTGGGCCACGCGTATTCAAGTATCAAACGGACACGGGCGTAGTCTTGGATCAACTTCGCAGACGGCGAAAAATCCGCCAACCGAGCGACCAACTTCCTCATGTTCTCGACGACGGTCAAGGACTTATCCGAACCCAGACAAGAAAAATCGAAACCGCTCGCCGGGATCCTCCGCCCGGTCGGATCGTTTCGCGAATAAATGTCGATCACGAGGCCGTCAGTTGATGTCTCAGTCTCGCTCAAAGTTTTCGAACCGCGAAGTTTACGCTTCTCGATCGACTCGGCTCGCGCTTCAAGGATGATTCCAGGAACGATGAGCGCGAGCTCGTTACGTTCCAGAGATCGAATCCCGCTGCCATTGAAAAGCTCCAGGTTTAGCTTGTCGCCTTCGAAAACGATCGATCTCAAACGGGCCGGCGGGGATTTCGGATGTAGCGAATCGTCCGCGACGATCATCGTCTTGATCCCAAGCTCAGCGAGTTTTTCGGCGACGCCTTTCGCCTGACTCTCGGATTCTACGCGGGCCAGAGGGAGTGCGGCTCCGGCGGTTAGGATCGAGGACATGACATCTCGTTCTGTCCGCAGCAGCGAAGCCATATGAACCGCAGCCCGATCTAGATCAGCGTCGCTAGTTTCGATCACAACCACGTTGAATCCGCTCTCCCAACCCTCGGGCTCGCGGATCTCGAATCTTGTGATGCCGCTTTGTTCGAGAGCTGTTCCGCAATACAAACAGGCCGGCCGGTTCGGCGCATTTGCCTTACCGCAGGCCCCACACGCGACTAATTCTTCGGGCGAAAATCCGATCTCTTCAGAGAGGAGAGGAAGGTTTCGCAGCCATTCGGGTTCTGGATTTTGATCGCTGTCGCTCGCCATACTTCCAGCGAAGGATATTAACATTTCGCGGCTCATTTTGCCTTGACCGATCTCCGAGCGCGTAGCAAACTAGGAACACGACTTTTTTAGTAGCTGGATTTTTTAGCGAACTCAATTTTTTAGATTATTTTTTAAGATACCCTTATTGATCTGATCATTTGTTTTTGTCCGAGGAATCGGAACACCGGTAATTATCCGGGCCGTTTTTGTCGATACCACTTCCAGCCTTCCAAAAAAGCCGCAGGTAAATTAACTGACGAGGTCTAATCATGCAGTTTGATACTACGACCAGCTCGTCCTGGAAATTCGGACACCGCGGCCGTGTTGCGGTTTTCATCGACGGCAACAACCTGTTTCATGCGGCGCGCTTTCATACGATCGACATCGATTACAACAAGCTTCTCCGAATACTCCTCGGCGATGGGCGTTTGCTTCGGGCTTTCTTTTACACCGGCGTTGATGCCGGTGCCGAGAGGCAGCAGGGATTTCTCCTGTGGATGCGGCGAAACGGTTTTCGCGTCGTGCAGAAAGAGCTTAAAACTTTTTACGACGGCACTCGAAAGGCGAACCTCGATGTCGAGATCGCCGTCGATATGTTGAGCCTTGCTGGGCGCTACGACACCGCGGTGCTTGTCTCGGGCGACGAAGATTTTGTCTACGCGGTCAACGCCGTGGCTTACAAAGGATGTCGTGTCGAAGTCGCGGGATTCCGCTCGAACACGGCCCCCCGGCTTATCGACGTTGCCGACTTTTTTATCGACCTCGGCGACATTGCCGAGCTGATCAGAAAGGACAGCACGCAGAGCGGGGAATATGAAGTGCCGTCGTTTGTCCCGCCGGAAGAATTGCCAATGCCGGACATGGCTCGCGGCCGCGAGAATATTTCGCGCGGACCGAGGGTTCCAAATCGCGGTCCGGCGCAGGAGAAGAATTCCGACTTGTTACGGGTCAACGATGACTAATGAAGATGTTCACGATCGAAGAAGCTAACGCAATACTGCCGTCGGTCCGGTCGAGGCTCGAACGCATCCAACGCCTCTACGCACGGCTGGCGGAATTTCGTGAGCCGGCTAAAGCGGCGGCAATCGCCTCGGAGTTCGGCGGCGGTATGGTTGACGGGCCGGTTTACGTGAAAGCATTGTACGAAGTCGGTAAGTTGACTACCGAACTGCATGACCTCGGCGTGCAGCTGAAAGATTATTCACGTGGGCTGATCGATTTTCCATGTTTGCGTGATGACCGCGTCGTGTTTTTATGTTGGCAACTCGGTGACGGCGACGAGATCGAATGGTGGCACGAAGTCGAGGGTGGATTCGCCGGTCGGCAACCCCTCTAATGCTGACTTGAGACCAAAATTTTTTAACTGCTCGCTAAAAACGCACTTACCTACCCGAATCGAAAAACTGTAAATATTTCTACGTTTACTGTTGACGCCTTAAAGTAATGTCTGATATTATTTCTGCGATTTGACCGAGTCGCGCTGACCTTACAAATCCAACTAACTCGAAACGCTTATGATGTGTCCCGTCTGCAAACGCGATCTTGCACCGACCCTATCCATTTGCCTGACTTGCGGGGCGATGATAAATGACACCGTGCGCGAAGAACTGGAGACCAAAATCTCCAGGATGCCTGAACCAGAAGTGTCGAAAAGCGCTGGCATTCTGCCAAAAACTAAACCGGCAGAACCGCAGCCCATATCGGAGCCGCAGCCAAAATTAGAACTCCAGGAAGAACCGGAACCGCAATTAAAACTAGAACCGCAGGTAAAATTCGAAGCGCCCAAGCCGATGCCGGCTCCGGCGAAACCCACGCCTCCACCACCGTCGAAGCCGATCGCAGCCCGGTTCGATACGAACGATCTGCGCACGAAGAAAACGAGTCCGACGCTCGTCGAATTTCAAACGAAGAAAGCGACGGTCCCCGAATGGCGGCTTCAGCTGCAAAATTCCGTGCGGCAGAAAGTCGGCACGAATAGACGCGATGCGGCGAATACTGAAGGGAATCAAATGCCGCAGGCGACACCTCGCTCGACCAGCGGCGCAAACGCGCTGAAAGTCGAATACGTCGAGGACGAGCAGCAGCCCTCGAGCCATCAAAATCCGCGAGTCGCGAACGCGCTCAAGAGAATCGAAGAATCGCGACGTGCTTTTTCAAATCAACCGGTAGCTGAGCAGTCGCTTCAGACCGGCAAGCCGGCAGCTCCGCGCAACTTCCCTTTCAATGTTGTAGCTCGCTCGAACGAACCGGCTCCGCGGCAGGCCGGACAGAAGGCAACGGTGAATCCATCCCCGAAGCCGATGCTCGTGTCGCCTTTGAAAATAGAAAAGAAAGGCTTTGACACCAACAAGCTTCCGCCGCTGACAAAACCGGCTGCTCCGGCACGAACCTTTATTCCAGCAGCAGAAGCTCCGAACGCGCGGAATGCATCCGGGGCACTGATCGTCGAGGAAAACATTCTCGAGAACGAAGCGGCCGACATCGAAGTGGAGACAGATGAGATAGACGATCTCGCGCCGATCTCAGTGCGGTTCAGCGCGGGGATATTCGACGTGATCGTCGGTGTATTTGCCGGCTTGATCCTGCTTTCGCCCTTTATTTTGTCGGGCGGTAGCTGGTTATCGCTCTCCGGTTTCTTTGCGATCGCGGCTGCGGTCGCTATCGTGATGTTCCTTTATTTGACGATCTCCGTCGCATTTGTCGGCCGGACACTGGGAATGCGGCTATTCTCGCTCGAGCTGGTGGATGTCGAGGAAAATGCATATCCGACGCTGCACCAGGCGGCTGTAAATGCAGCAGTATTCCTGCTTTCGCTGACCTTTGCGGGAGTCGGGTTCATTCCGATGTTCTTTAACGAGGAACGACGTGCAGCACACGATATCCTCTCCGGTACGATCCTGATCCGCGAATATTGATCGGACACCGTTTACTTTTTCACAGAGTCCAACGACGAAATACTCGTCATTGGACTTTTTATTTTTGACACTTAGACTTGGCGTGTGGATCTGGCAACAATTACAGCGATTCGTGTCGAGCTCGAATCAAAGCTCAAGCGACAGCGGTTCGGAAAGATCTTTCAGCTTTCGAGAACCGATATCGCGGTCGATTTTCGAATGCCCGATTCGACTTATTTGTTCATAAGTGTCGAATCGAAAAATCCACGTGCGTATCTGATCCGGCGCAAGCTCCGCGATCTGGAAAAAGTATCCGGAACGCCGGGAAACTTTGCGCTGACGCTTCGCAAAAAACTTTCCGGGGCTGAGCTTACTTCGATCGAGCAGGTCAAAGACGAGCGCGTTCTAATTTTTGCTTACGACGCGAAGGATGAGCTCGGCAACCTGGCCAGCTACGCCCTCGCAGCTCAACTCACGGGTGCGTCTGCAAATTTGTTTCTGTTGGATTCCGAATCAAAGATCGTCGATTCGCTACGGCAAACTCGAGGCGAAGGTCAGCAGACCGGAGAGGCCTACGCGCCGCCCGCACGGCGGGATGGAAACAACTCTCCCCCACAATCGACGGTGAACTTACCGGCAAATGTTTCTGCCCAGATCGACGCGGAAGAGCAAGAGAAATCGTCGGCTGCAAAGTTTCAGTCGCTCGCGAACACCGCACGGAATAAGCTGAAGCAGGAGATCTCCAGACGCGAAAAACTTCTTGGAAAACTTAATGAGGACCTCGATGGCCATGGCGATGCTGACAGGTGGAAACGGTTCGGGGATCTTTTGCTAGCAAACGCATCCACGGCACGTCGGGATGGCGAAACGGTTTTGCTAACCGATTATTTCGATGACAACGCACCCGAAATCTCCGTCGCCGTTGATGAGAACGATTCTCTGACAGAAGCTGCGGAAAAATATTTCAGACGCTACACGAAAGCGCGAAACGCCCGACAAGAGATCGAAAAGCGAAAGGTGACGATCGCGAAAGAACTCGAACGTTTTGGCGCGCTCAGCATTAAATTAGAAACCGCGATCGCGTCCGAAGATGAAGATCTGATCAACGACGCCGCCGGAATTCGGCCCGAGGCTTCGAAAAAACGGGCGAAAAAACCCGGCGAAGGTTCATCAGGAACGCGCAGTTTTATTTCGTCGGATGGCTTTGAGATCCTCGTCGGGAAAAAAGCGAAGGATAATGACTTCCTGACATTTCGTACCGCAAAATCGCTCGACACATGGATGCACGCGGCTGATTACCCCGGCTCGCATGTCGTCGTGCGCAATCCGAATCGTAAGGAAGTCCCGCATCGAACCTTGCTCGAAGCCGCGCAGCTTGCGGCTTTTTACAGCAAAGGCAAAACGCAGACGAAAGCCGCGGTTCACTACACTCAGAAAAAATTTGTAAATAAACCGAAGGGTGCTCTACCGGGTTTGGTGAGCTTAGCCAGCTTCAAGACGATCCTTGTGGAGCCGAAGGTCGGAGAGGCGAAACTTAGTGATGAGTGATGAGAGATAAGTGGTAAGAGAAGAGACACCTGACCATTTTCGCAACTCGGTGGCTGGGCAAACGTTTTCACTCATTCACAATCATCTCAACAAGCTCGTCCATCTTTTTAACATCTGCTGGGCTCGCGCCGCGAAACACTCCGCGCAGGTTGCCGTCTCGGTCAACGATGAAGCTCTGCGGAATTCCGTCGAATTTACTGATCTTCAAAAGCGCGTGCTGCATGGCCGTGTCGGCCCAGACCAGTGTGTAGTTGAGTTTCATGTCCGCCGCAAACTTGTTGATGTCCTCGACAGTCTCATCGTCAGTGTTCAGACCGATGATCTCCAGGCCTTTTTCACGAAGGGCATCCTGCATCTTTACGAGCGTGGGCATTTCCGAACGGCACGGGCCGCACCACGTCGCCCACAGGTTTAGAAGGAGTACTTTACCTTTCTTGTCCGCAACCTTGAACGTAGTTCCATCGAGATTTTTAAGATCTGACTGCGCGACGGCGGTGGCTATCGGTGGATAATCCGTTTTCTTTTTCTCCGGTTGCGCGTTCAGCGGCGCGTTCGCCTGCGTCACCGATGTATCGTTCGCCGGTGCATTTTGCGACGAGTTCGAGCCGGAGCAACTTGTAAAAACGGAGAGGGTTAGAGCTAAACCAATGAATACGCCCAGATTCGTCAAACTACTTTTCATTACAAATATTCTCGGAGATTTATTGCGGAACGTCTATTCAGGACGGACAAGTCTAAAGCCCAGCTCAGCGCTCCGCCTGCTGGCAGGTACCGGAATGCGGAAAGTTGAGGTGATCGCATTCGGCCCGGAAGATTTCTGAAACGCCGATCCGCCGCGGGCCATCAGATGCGGTTCGCTCAACGGCCGAACGACGCCTGTGCTGCCCGGATAAAGTGACGCGTCGGTACCGGTCCATTCGAAAACATTCCCGATCAGATCCTGGACGCCCCAAGAATTCGGACACGTATTCGAGCCCACGATCCCCGGCTCGTTCGACGCCTGGTCGATGACGGCACACCTTGGCTCAAACTTGTCGCCCCACGGATACAGATTATCCTTGCTGCCATTCCTGGCTGCGTACTCCCATTCCGCCTCGGTAGGCAGCCGATACTGCACTCCGTCTCGTTTCGAACGCCACGCCGCGAAGGCTGTAATGTCCTCAGAATTCACAAATCGGACCGGCATGCGCTCATGATTCGGGATCGGTTTGTCATTGACCCAATGTGCCGGCACAGGTTTGTAACCCGTTGCCATAACAAAATCGAGATACTCCGCGTTTGTCACCTCTGTTTTGTCCATACTGAATCCCTGGACGGTGACCGGGTGTTCGGGACGTTCGTTCTCGAGTCCCGCATTTCTGCCCATCGCGAATGAACCACCCGGGATCTCGACCGTCTCCGCCCTGACGACGGCCAGAACCGGAGTGACGTTTGGAGTCGGAGCCGGAGTGGCGGAGTTGGCGACGTTCCCCTTAGTTCCGGTTAACTTCGGGATCAAACCGAACATGTAAGCCCCAGCGATGCCGGCCGCTCCCACCATTAGCAAAACAACCAGGCCTGCGCCACCAAGAACCAGCGGCGAAAAGAATCGACGCTTAGGCGGCCGAGATACAGCGCCGACATCCTGCTGTCCGGTATTCCAGTTTTGCAGCGCCGTCCGCTGCATATCAGGATGAGACAACTGCGTTTCTGCCAGACTATGCGGGGTGTCGCCGGCGATCGGAAGGATCCGCTGACTGGTCGAGCCCTGAGATCGCAACTCAGCAACAATTTTTGTTGGCTTGCCGTCGCAAATCACGTCTCCGAACCAATCCTGAAACCCGGCATGACTAACCCGAAGATGATGATTGCCGCTCTGGACTCCTTCGAGGAGGAGCCAACCATCGTCCCGGCTTTCGCCCACCGCGATGTTATCGACATAAACGCGGGATTGCGGCGGCCGCGTTTGCACCGTCAGCGTTGAAACCGGTAACGAGCTGCGACTGGACGTGGTGTGAATTCCGATCGACTGCGGATAGATCGCATCCCGGAGTTCGTTGACAAGAACCTCGACCGACGCCGTGCGCTGTTCCTTTTCTTTTTGCAGCGTGTGAAGTACAGCGGCCTCTATCTCAGGAGCGATATTAATCCCAAGCTCGATGAACCGCGGCGCAGGGTCGCTGATATGCTTTTTCATGATCGCCGGAATCGATGAGCCTTTGAAAGGCACGTCGCCCGCGAGCATCTGATAAAGCATCACACCCAGGCTGTAAATATCCGAACGCGAATCAGGCTCGTCGTCCGCCCACTGCTCCGGGGCCATGTAATAAGGCGAACCCATGAGGCCCGTCGTCTGCGCCTGGATGAACGAACCTAGAAGTTCGCCCGACTTGATCTTTGCCAAACCGAAATCGAGGATCTTTACCGCCTGCGACAAGCTTGGCTTGTCGTTACAGATCATTACGTTGAGCGGTTTGAGATCACGGTGAACAATACCTTGATGATGAGCCGCTCCGACGCCGGCGCATATTGCCGTCATCAATTCGAGCGCTCTTTCCGGATGCAGTGATCTTTCTCGTGCAAGCAGGTCGTGAAGGGATTCGCCCTCGACGTATTCCATCACGAGGAACGGCAACGTCCCGTTGACGACACCGTAATCGGTAACCGCGACTACGTTCGTGTGCCGGATGGCGGCGGCCGCCAAAGCCTCTTGACGGAATCGCGTGACGAGTTGAGGATCGTTACCGACGAGATCCGGAAGAATAATTTTTATCGCAAGCTGTGTTTTTAGGTATGCATGGCGTGCTCTGTAAACCACGCCCATCCCGCCCTGGCCGATACGACACTCTATGTGATACTTGCCTTCGAGCACAGGCTCGCCCGCGATGGTATGGACCGTTGGCATCCCATCGTTCGGACATGTAACCACCTCATCGGCGAAGCAATTTTTACAGAGCTGGCATTCCTTCATTTAACGTTCTAACAAATATCAAACGCGTGAGGAGACGATTAGTTCTATTTCTTAGACACACTTCGGGTGACGTTTTGCTGTTACTGCACGAAATGATTCTAATTTCTTTAGCCAATTCTAGCAAGGTAAATTGCCTGACTGGGCTGTTTAGACCTCAACCCCGGACCACGATATTTACGAGCCTTCCCGGAACGACAACAACCTTTACGACGTCCTTGCCGCTGACAAGTTCAGTGATCTTCTCGTCCGCGAATGCCATTTGCTCCATCACTTCATTGGCGGCGCCGGGCGGAGCAAAGATCCGTGACCGTAATTTGCCGTTCACTTGAACCGGGATCTCGATCTCATCCGCCTTCGCCAGTTCTTCGCTGTAATCGGGAAACCGTGCTCCTTTCGCAAGCATGCCTTCGTCGCTCCCGATCACCACTCCGTACAATTCCTCGGCGATATGCGGGGCGAACGGAGTCAGCATCAGAATCAGGCCTGTCAAAGCTTCCTTGACGGCAAAACGTGCACTTGAATCTTCGACATCGATGTCGCCGATCGCGTTCGCCAATTCCATTAACGCGGCGACCGGCGTGTTAAATTGCAGCGACTCTAAACTGTCTGAAACGCGCTTGATCGTCTGATGAGTTTTTCGCCGAAGAGCTCTGCCGGAATCGCCTGCCGGCCCATGTCCGTTCGTTTCGGCTGAACCACTCGATACCGCAGAGATCGCGTCCTTCCACTTATAAACCATCCGCCAAACTCGCTGCAGAAAACGGACCGCGCCTTCGATCCCTGCTTCGTTCCAAACAAGCTCGTGTTCGATCGGAGCCGCGAACATAATGAACAGCCGGGCCGCATCGGCACCGTAGATCTCGACCATCTCGTCCGGATCAACGCCGTTGCCTTTGGACTTCGACATTCGCTCGATCCCGTACTTCAAATGTTTTCCATCATTTGATCGAGCTTCGACGATCTTTCCCTTCGCATCGCGTTCAACCTCGACTTTGTCAGCCGGGTAATATATCCGCTTCCCGGTAGAGTCGTCGAAAAATGTCTCACCGACGACCATTCCCTGGGTCAGCAAACGCTTCACCGGCTCGTCGAATTTCACCAGGCCGATGTCGCGCATGACCTTCGCCCAGAAGCGGGTGTAGATCAGATGCATGACCGCATGATCGTCTCCACCAATGTATTGATCGACCGGCGTCCAATAGGATGCGGTCTCGAGATCGAAAGGCATCGACGCATTGTTGGGATCTGTGTATCGGAAAAAGTACCAGGACGAGTCGACGAATGTGTCCATGGTATCCGTTTCTCGGTGTGCCGGCCCGTCGCATCTCGGACACGTCGTTTCGTAGAACTCCGGGACCTTTGCCAAAGGTGATTCGCCGGTACCGGTCAACGGAGCGTTCTCCGGCAAACGAACCGGCAGGTTCTCGAACTTCTCGGGAACCGTTCCACATTTTTCGCAATAGATGATCGGGATTGGAGAGCCCCAAAATCGCTGGCGAGAAATTCCCCAGTCGCGCAGGCGATACGTCACGGCCGTTTTCCCAAAACCGTTCGCCGCGGCAAAATCAGCCATTTCCCTTTTGCCGTCTTCGGTTGTCTTGCCGCTCCAATCGCCCGAGTTGATCATCACCCCATAGTCTGTCATGGCGGAGTCTATCGGGTCTTTCGAGTCTACCGGGTCTTTCAAGTCTATCGAGTCTTGCGGGTCTCGCGAGTCGGTCGCTTCCTTTGACTCGACAGACTCGATGACCTTTCTCACGGGCAAGCCGAATTTCTTTGCAAATTCGAAATCGCGCTCGTCGTGGGCAGGTACACTCATCACGGCGCCGGTGCCGTACTCCATCATCACGTAATTGCCTACCCAGACGGGCAACTCTTCGCCGCTGAACGGATTGACGGCCTTTAGGCCGGTATCGATCCCATCCTTCTCGATCTCGGCCTCACGATCAGTGGGTTTCAGTTTCTCGGCCCGGATTTCTGAGACCTTTCCTGCAACAACCGGCGGCAACTCATCCAGAAACCTTTCGATCACCGGATGCTCGGCCGCGACGACTATTGCATTTGCTCCATAGATCGTGTCGATCCGCGTCGTGAAGACGGTAATAGTTACGGCATCAGCCGTCATCGCTCCCGAGGCCCTGCTGACTTTTACCTTGAAGTCGACATAGGCGCCTTTGGACCGTCCTATCCAATCACGTTGGCGCTTTACGACCGCCGGAGCCCAACCTTCCTCTATCTCGTTCAAACCGTCTATGAGCTCGTCGGCATAGTTCGTTGTTTTCAGGAACCATTGCTCCAGCGACTTCTTAGTAACCGCATTTCCGCAGCGCCAGCACAGGCCTCCACTCGCCTGCTCATTGGAAAGCGTCGCCTGGTCGTGCTCGCACCAGTTGACCTGCGTTGTCTTCTTGTACGCCAGTCCCATCTCGTACATCTTTAGAAAGAACCATTGATCGAACTTATAGTACTCAGGACGATGAGCAGCCATCTGGCGGCGCCAGTCGAAGCTCAACCCAATCCTTTCCATCTGCCCACGCATCGAGACAATGTTTTCTTCGGTCCATTCACGAGGATTCACACCGCGCTTTATTGCCGCGTCTTCGGCGGGCTGCCCAAAGGAGTCCCAGCCGATCGGATGCAAAACGTTGAAGCCCTTAAGCCTCTTGAACCACGCGACGACGTCACCTGCCGAGTAGTTTCGGACATGGCCCATGTGCAAATTCCCCGATGGATAGGGAAGCATCTCAAGCTGATAGAATTTCGGACGCTCGTCGTCGATCTCAGCTTCAAACACGCGGCTCTCGGCCCACTTGGCCTGCCACTTTCGCTCTACCTTTTTTGCAAAATATTTCTCGTCCATAAATAACCTGCCGATATCCCAGCGATAGAGATATAAAAAGAGTCAGTTTAGCCGATAGACCTCGTTCTATCTATCGAACTGCCTGAAAACAATATGTAAATTAGAGAATTTCCGGAAGGTAAGCCACGCACGCCGATCATGCTTCAGCGGGTGGCTACGTAAGGGCGAGATAGTATCGTCGTCGGACCATGTCGAACAGGTTACGGAATTTTGTAAGCCGTTGCAACCGTTTCGAGTTTTTTCTTGGCTGATATAGTTTGGCTATGGTATTCTGTCGGGACCGATTTTGTGAGGAGCGATACATAACAAAACTTTTAATTACACCAACAGTTATATGGCAGACGGTTCCGGATAGACCTTAGAAACACGGGCTTTGCCGTCTGCTCCGAAGGGAGGAAAGAAGATGGCAACTCGACACCGCAACCAAGCCGCCGGCCACGCTCGCAACGAATTGGACATTAGTAGCCCGCAATCGCTCCTTTCCCTTTCCCATACCAGACCCAGAACAACTGAAAAGACCGACGACGTTGTCATTTCGCTTTCCGATGCGTATGAGAACCGTCGCGCGCGGCAGGTTGGTGAATGGGAACAGCTTTACGGGCAGAACGTGTATCGAGCGAATTGAAGTATAAGCTCACGGAAAATAAACAAGAAGTGTTGAGCCGCGGGTCGAAACGCGGCCTCGCGCTTCTCGTCTTGCTTTTGATCGGCGCATCGACCGCTGCGGCCCAGCCGGCCCCGAGCTTCCCTTCCGAAACAGCGGCGCGTCTGAAACAACAGATCCAGAACGGCTCATCGGAAGAGAAAAGGTCGGCGCTTTTTGAGATCAGAAACCTGCGATCGCCGGACGCTTCCTCGATCGCCGTCCCCGCACTGCGCGACGCGGATCTCTTGGTTCGCGCGACCGCTACGGCCTCGGTCGTGTTCTTGCCGAAGGAAGATGCCGCGCGGGCGCTGCTACCGCTATTAAGCGATAAGGACGAGTTCGTGCGACAGGAAACAGCGTACGCTCTTGGCAAGGTCGGTGACGCGTCGGCTACGGCGAATCTTATTGGCTTGATGCAAAAAGATAAAAGCCGCGAAGTGCGAACGGCCGCCGCTTTGTCGCTTGGTTCGATCGGCGATATATCGGCGGTCGAGAGCCTGCTGAACATCTTAAGGACCCGGCCGCGTGAGGACGAAGAATTCCTTCGGCGGGGTGCGGCTAGATCGATCGGTCAGATCGCGCAGATAATCGAAACAGGCGATCATTCAGTCTTGACGCCGCAGAACCACCTGCCGGACAAATACAAAAAGCTGGATAACGGCTCGACTTCGCCTGCGGGCTTTGGAGCAGCGGTACCGATCTTGATCAATGTGCTTAAAAACACAGCGGAGTCGGATGATTCGCGCCGTGAAGCTGCTTTTGCTTTGGGAGCTATCGGGGACGAAAAAGCAGTTCCGGCCTTGCGCATGTTTGTCTCAAGCAACGATACGTACATGGCTGAGATAAGTCGCGAAGCTCTCCTAAAGATCGAAACCCGGAAGAATAAAGCAGCATCAGACAACAAGTAGAATTCGAACGAGGGCAGAATATGCAAGCAAGTCACGCACAGCGGATCGAAACGACCAACCTCGCGGAGTTTTATACGTCGGTTAGAACTTACACGGAAAAACTTTGCGAACCGCTTGAGATCGAAGATTACATTCCGCAGCCGGTCGTCGATGTCTCGCCGCCAAAGTGGAACATCGCGCACACGACCTGGTTCTTCGAGGAAATGATCCTCAAACAGTTTGCACCGAACTATCAGGTATTCGACGAGCAGTTCGGATTTCTTTTTAACAGCTATTACAACTCCATCGGCGATCGGACCGCACGCGATCATCGCGGTGCGATCTCCAGGCCGACGGTGAAGCGTGTCTTCGAGTACCGAAAGCACGTCGACGAAAAAATGAGGGAGCTTGTCTCGAGCAACACGAGCGACGATCTTCGCGAGCTTGTAATTCTGGGTCTCAATCACGAGCAGCAGCATCAGGAGCTTTTTCTAACGGATCTAAAATATACGTTCAGCTTGAATCCGCTTTTTCCCGTATATCGAAATGATTTTCCACAAGTAGAGAAACCCGGTACCGGCGCAGGCGAGTTCTTAAGTATCGAAGCGGGTAATCACGAGATAGGTTTCTCCGGCTCCGGCTTTTGTTTCGATAATGAGCTTTCCCGGCATCAGGTTTTTCTTGACGAGTATGAAATAAGGGACGCGCTCGTGACGAATCGTGAATTCATCGAATTCATCAAGGACGGAGGATATAACGATTCTTTACTTTGGCATTCGGAAGGTTGGGATTGGGTGAATGAAAACAAGGTTAACTCGCCATTGTATTGGCACGAGCGAGACGGCGAATGGTTCAACTACACGCTCGCCGGAATTCTGAAACTCTCACTCGAAGCTCCGGTATGCCACGTTTCGTTTTACGAGGCATCAGCGTTCGCCGAATGGAGCGGCAAGCGGCTGCCGACGGAATTCGAATGGGAGGCCGCGAGCGACAGATTTGATTGGGGGCTCCGATGGGAATGGACAAATTCGGCGTACCTTCCCTATCCGGGATTCAAGAAGCCGGCAGGCGCAGTTGGGGAATACAACGGGAAGTTCATGATCAACCAGATGGTTCTGCGCGGGTCCTCGGTAGCAACCCCGCCGGGACATAGCCGGAGTACGTATCGGAACTTTTTCCATCCGCATTTGCGATGGCAATTCACGGGGCTGCGACTGGCAAGGTAAAACTTTTTATTTAACGCGGAGATCGCGGAGATCGCAGGGCTATAAAGAAACGCAGTTATTTGTAGCAGAAAAAACTCCGCGAGCTCCGCGATCTCTGCGTTAAAAGCGGCATCGTATGAATACTTCCCCATCCCCGGAATTATCCCAGTTCGCTGAAGACGTGCTTAGCGGACTCTCGTCTGTTCCAAAACAACTGTCGTCCAAATATTTTTATGACGACGAAGGCTCACGGCTGTTTCAAGAGATAATGCGCCTTCCGGAATATTATCCAACCCGTGCTGAGCTGAAGATCTTTACCGAGCAAACCGATGCGATCCGTGAAGCGTTCACGGATAAAGTGAAGGAGATCGACTTGATCGAGCTCGGAGCCGGCGACGGCACCAAGACCGCCGTACTCCTCGAGCATTTTCTGAAACACGACGTCGACTTCACGTACTCGCCCATCGATATTTCCCAAGAAGCAAACGATGCTCTCTTGAAAAGATTCCGCGAGAAGTTTCCCGACCTGCGCATCAGTCCGCATACCGGTGACTACTTCAAAGTGTTAGGCGATCTGCGAAATGGCAGCGACCGGCGAAACGTCCTGATGTTTCTTGGTTCTAACATCGGCAATTTTCAACGCGATCAAGCCGTCGATTTCTTCCGTCAACTCCGAGCCGTAATGAATGACAATGATCGACTCTTTGTAGGATTCGATATGCAGAAGGATCCGCGGGTCATCGTCAAAGCTTACGACGATCAGCAGGGTGTAACCGCGGCGTTCAATCTGAATCTTTTGCGGCGTGTCAACCGCGAGCTCGGCGCAAATTTCGACCTGAGTAAATTCTCACATTACGCACAGTATCGTCCCGTGGAATGCGCAGCGCGCAGCTTTCTGATCAGCCGCGAAAAACAAACGGTCACGATCGCTGCTTTGAACCGCAGTTTCGACCTTGAGCAGTGGGAACCGATCTTTATGGAGATCTCGCAGAAGTACACCCGAGCCATGATCGAAGAACTTGCCGCGGAGAGCGGATTCGCGATAGAAACTGAGTTCTTTGACGATGTGAATTTTTACACCGACAGCCTTTGGAGGCCTGTATGATGAGCTTCCAGCCCGTCATGCACAAATGAAGTTCACTCTTCTCACATTCGACACCCTCGACTCCACCAACACGGAAGCGCTCAAGCAGGCAAAACTCGGCGCGGGTGAGGGCGTTTGCGTTGTCGCTCGACAGCAAACCGCGGGTCGCGGCCGCTACGGGCGGACGTGGGTTTCGGAGCGGGATGCCGGACTTTATTTCAGTGTCATCCTTCGTCCTAAACTAGCCGTGAACGATCTGTCTTTGATCACACTGATGGCGGGTGTCGCTGTTCACACCTCACTCGAGGAATTGGCCGTCACAGCGGACATTAAGTGGGTGAACGACGTCCTCGTGAATGAAAAGAAAATTGCCGGCATTCTTGCAGAGACGACGGAAACGGATCAAGGATTGGCCGTCATCGTGGGCATCGGTATCAATCTCACATCGGCAAACTTTCCCCCCGGCCTCGGGATGGCGGGCACCTGTTTGAAAGATGTCTTGCCGACGCCGCCA
>JBDTMK010000031.1:0-16120 GCA_039934315.1 Pyrinomonadaceae bacterium
GCTCGCACATTTACGTCTATAGTGGCAAGTTGAGAGTCTAAATGCGATGGGCCAATGTCACGGCCGTCATGTCTAAACCCGCGGGCATGCAAGACGATTGATGTGGTTTCAGGAAGGAGATTTTATGAATTTTCGTACGATTAGGATATTACTTATTACAGTCTTATTCGGAGTTACGGGATTTGGTCAGGCGGCTTCCGAAACGGCGGCGGTCGCTCCGCTGAAGTACGATGCGGCGCTCGCGAACAAACTTGGCGGGAATGACAACGGGATGAAGTCATACGTCCTTTGCATCTTGAAGACGGGGCCGAAGGATGCTGCCGTTCAGGGCAAAGAGCGGGACGATATTTTTGCCGGCCATATGGCAAATATCGGACGACTCGCGGAGGAAGGGAAGCTCGCCGTCGCCGGACCGTTCGGAAAGAATGACAAGAATTATCGCGGCCTTTATGTCTTCAATGTGACGACAGTCGAAGAAGCGCAAAATCTCGTCATGACGGATCCGGCGGTGAAGTCCGGTGTCCTTATAGCCGACATGACACCTTGGTTTGCCTCGGCTTCGTTGATGGCGACGCCGGAGATCCACAAGCGCATCACGAAACCGAAACCTTGAGTCTCTTACTTCATCGAGATCACTAAATGCTGTGGCATCGGCGAAAGGGCGGTGTGCTCATTTCGTGAGAAGCCCGCGTCCTCTAACATCTTTTTCAATTCCGCAAGCGTGTAGGCGTCGCCGGCGGGCGTCGCTGCCAGCATCACCAACGAGAACAAAGCTTCTGCGGGCGGCGACACGCGGTCGTCGTTCGGAACGAACTCGAGCGTGATCGCTTTCCCGTCCGGTTTGAGGGCGGCATTGACCTTTTTTAAGAACGTCGTGTTTGCTGCGGCGTCAAAGTGATGCAGAAAATTAGTGACCAGGGCGACGTCATAGCTATTCCCATAATCTACGTCGAATGCGCTGCCGGGTATCAGATGATGTCTGTCAGCAACGCCGAACTTCTCCGCATTCTCTGTCGCAACCGTTAACACATTCGGCCAATCTACAGCGTGGATCTCGGCGTTGGGATATTCCTTCGCGACCATGATCCCAAACATACCATGGCCGGCAGCGATGTCGAGTACCTTGATCGGCTGATCATTCGGAATCCCGATATTCGACGCGATTGCCTCGCCGGCCGGGAACATGAGCGGTGCCATCGCACGCGCGAACGTCACCCACATCGGACTTTCCGGATCGACCGAGCCCTCTTCCTTGACCGTTGTTCCGCCCTGTCGTACTGCACCGGTCAAGTCGGAATAACCCAGCATTTGTGTTGGCCCCATAAGGAACTCGACCGCGCTTCCCATATACGCCTGTGAATTCTTGTCGAGAAAGAATGCGGAGTCAGCAGTCAACGAATATTCGTCGCCGGATTTGGTAATCAATCCGAGAACGGTCAGCGTGTCGGATAGGATGCGGATCCCGCGCTCGGACGCACCGGTCGCGGTCGCGATATCGGCCGCTGTCTTTTTTCCCTCGGCGATCTTTGTGAACAGCTCGAGCTCGACCGCCGTCTTGAAGGCAGCGGAGTGCTGAAACGCCGTCATCAGGCTCCAAATAGGTTTTAGATCGACTTGCGGTGCTGTCTGCGTCATTCTTTTTCCTCCAAATGGTGTCGTAGATTCGCGGCTATCTTCGCAGAAACCGTTCACAGCAACAAACCATGTGCGCGGTTTCGGCTCGGTCCGGTACGGGCATGCTATGATTTCGCCAACAACGCGTACATGAAGGCCGAGCTTATCCTCGAAAACATTGGGCAGTTAGTTACTTGTGCTTCTCCGAATGGACCGACGCGCGGGGCGGCGATGCGCGATGTCGGAGTCGTTGAAAACGGAGCCGTCGCGATTGTTGAGGGCAGGTTCGCCGGCGTTGGATCGATGACGGATATTCGTCGGGAATTTGAATCGGAAGAAGTTATAGATGCGGGCGGCCGTTTGGTTTGTCCTGGCTTTGTCGATCCGCACACACATATTGTTTTTGGCGGCGATAGGCTCGACGAATTTGAGTTGAAGATAAAAGGCGCCGACTATTTGGAAATTCTCGCCGCCGGCGGAGGGATAATCTCGACAGTCGAGCATACGAGGGAAGCGTCGCTTGACGAGCTGGTCGAGCTTGGATTGCGGCGGCTGGACAGGATGCTGGCATCCGGGACTACGACGTGTGAGATCAAGACCGGCTACGGTCTCGACACCGACAGTGAAATCAAAATGCTCGACGTTATCGAGCGTCTCGATCAATTACATCCGGTAGATATCGTCCCTACTTTCCTCGCCGCTCACGCGGTACCGCCGGAGTTCAAGGGCAATGCTGACGCGTATGTCGATCTGATCTGTAACGAGATGCTGCTGATGGCGTACGACAAACTGAAGCGAGACGGACTAACAGTCCGTCCTACGTTTGTCGATGTGTTTTGCGAGAAGAATGCGTTCGATCTCGTGCAGACACGTCGCATTTTCGAAGCGGCGCAACGTCTTGGACTGGGACTCAAAGCCCATGTCGACGAATTCACGAACCTCGGCGGCAGCCGTCTGTGTATTGAAATGGGCGCGACATCGATCGATCATCTCGACGCAATATCAGATGAAGAAATTGAGATGCTCGCTAAGTCGGAGACAGTCGGCATCGTCACGCCAACTGTAAACTTTAATTTTGGAAGCACTCATTTCGCCGATGCGCGAAAACTGATCGACAAGGGATGCGCGATCGCTTTATCGACGGATTACAATCCCGGCTCGGCGCCGTGCCCGTCGCAGCCGATGGCAATGGCGATCGCTTGCAGATACCAAAAGCTTCTGCCGGCTGAAGCTCTCAACGCGGCGACGATAAACGCCGCCCACTCGATCGGACTCGGCGTGACTCACGGATCGATCGAGAAAGGCAAGTCCGCCGATTTCCTCCTTTTCGACACCGACGACTACCGTCAGATCGCATATGAATTCGGCGGGAATCTCGTCGATTCAGTTTTTAAATCGGGGCGACATGTTAGCCGACTCCCAAAGCGCTGATGTCGATCTGGAAAATATTTCCTCGCCCATTCAACAAAGCACGCGACAAAGTTTCTACTTCCGAGTAGCGCGTGAGACGGCGTGAGAGCGGCTTGTCTAAATCCCCGCGGAAACTAGTAAAGAAAAAATATTTTCCATCCGGAGAACCGATAGGGCAATACTCGCGAGCCGGGGAGTTTATCGGTGCACCCAAATTCTTCGCGGGAGTCCATGTTCCGTTCTGATTGAAGCTGATGTAAAGGTCGCCGCTTCCGCCTCCCAGATCATCCTTACGGCCGTTCGCAGCGAATACAAGAAACCTCTGATCGGGTGAGATGTAATTATCGAGCTCCGTCGTCGGCAGGTTGATCGCGTCACCCAGATTCTCGGGTTCCGCAAAAGTTCCGTTTGCGAATTTCGCGCGATATACATCGTAGCCTCCCTTACCTCCCGGCCGGTTCGATGCGAAGTAAAGCGTTCCGTCTGATGCGACCGACGGATAGAATTCATCAGTCGTGCTATTGACCGGCGAACCGGCAGATTTCGCGTCTGACCATCCGTTCCCGGATTTTTCCACGTACCAGATATCAAAATCCGTCTTCGCATTTCCATCGTTTCCACGGTTCGTGCAAAAGAAAAGCCTGGAACCGTCGGGCGAGAAAAACGGATCGTAGTCCGTGAACTGACCCGAGAAGGGAGCGATCTGCGGCAACGTCCATTTATTATTCTTAAAATCGGAGACCAGGATCACGCCCAAACGATTTCGTGGAAAGTTGCGCGAGAAATAGATGCTCTTTCCGTCCGGGCTAAACGCGGCGTTAAGGTCGTCCTCGGCTGTCGAAACGATGCCCTCGCCAAACATCGTGGGTGACAGCATCGGTTTCGAAGAAGCATACGGATGCCCGTTCGAACGCTGTTCAAAAACGTTAGCAAGAGAAATTGAGGAAATAAGTGCGAGCAAGAATAAAGCCTTCATTGAAACTAACCTCCTATGCGGTCTGAATGCTGGACGCTTAAGTTACGTGGACCATTCGACGATAGTTTCATGCGGAGCTTGGAGGCACGCAGCGTGTTTTTGATAAAAGGGCGCTCCAGTTTAGAATCGATCCCAATGAACGAGATCGTGCTCAATGGCGAAGATCTGACATTCGCGCAGGTAACCGCTGTGGCTTACGGCAAGCCGGGAGAGCCGGCGGTCCGTCTCGCCCACAACGCAAAAGGAAATGTGCGGCGATCCGCCGCGGCCGTGGATACTCTTCTCGAACGCGGCGAGATCGCGTACGGAATCACCACCGGCTTCGGCGCGTTCAAAGACAAGATCATCAGCCTAGATGAGGTCGGGCTGCTTCAGCGAAATATTGTCGTCAGCCATGCAGTGGGAGTTGGTAAGCCGTTCGATACGCCGACGGTGCGGGCGATCATGCTGATTCGCGCGAACACGCTGGCTCGTGGATTTTCAGGGATCAGGATCGAAACGCTGGAGCTCATTCTGGAGTTTCTCAATCGTGGGATCCATCCGCTGATTCCTGAGAAGGGAAGTCTCGGTGCAAGCGGCGATCTTGCTCCGCTTGCGCATTTTGCATGTGTGCTCATCGGTGAGGGCAAAGCCGAACATGGCGGCACTATATTCTCCGGGGCTGAGGCATTGTCGAAAGCCGGATTAGAGCCAGTTACGCTGAAAGCTAAAGAAGGGCTCGCCCTTACGAACGGAACGACCGTCATGACGGCCGTCGGTTTATTGGAAACGGATCGCGCAATTCGTTTGGCCCAGCTAGCGGACATTTCCGGCTGCCTTAGCCTGGAAGCTTTGCACGGAACGATCTCAGCATTCGATGAGCGCATCCACGCATTACGCCCGCATCCGAGACAGATAGACTGCGCGAGGAATTTGCGCCGAATACTCGCCGGCAGTGAGTTTGTACGGGATTTCGATCCGACAAACGTGCAGGATGCCTATACACTTCGCTGCATGCCGCAGGTCCACGGGGCATGCCGTGACGCGGTCGCGTACGCGGAATGGCTCATCAAGCTGGAGCTGAATTCTGTAACGGATAATCCGCTTATTTTCATTAGCGACGCGGAGAATTCTGACTCAGTGTCCCCGGGACTGTCTGCCTCTGCGACCATCGAGGTTCTGAGTGGCGGCAATTTCCACGGCGAGCCGCTCGCTCTTGCTTTCGATTACCTCGCGATCGCTCTCACCGATCTCGGCAACATTTCCGAACGCAGGATCATGCGCCTTACCGATGAGGCCTCGAATGCGCATGTTCTGCCTGCGTTTTTGACCGAGGACGGCGGGCTGAACTCCGGCTTCATGATCGTCCAGTACACCGCGGCGTCACTTTGTACCGAGAACAAGATACTTGCGCATCCCGCGAGCGTGGACACGATACCGAGTTCGGCCAATGTCGAAGATCATGTCTCGATGGGTGCGACTGCGGCGCTAAAGCTAAGGCAAGTGGGTGAGAATCTCGAGCACATCATTTCGCTGGAATTGCTTTGTGCGGCGCAGGCGATCGATCTCAGACGGAGGGCTACAAGCAAAGCGGCAAAACTCGGCGAGGGTACCCGCGATATCTATGACGAAATCCGGAGGCACGTGCCGTTTGTTAGCCGGGATGAATATCTAAAAGACTATATTGACGCGGTCAACGGAATCGTTCGGAACTTCACGCCAAAGGGAGACGCATAATGGGCACGAATCATAAAGCGACTATTTTTATTCACTTCGCCCGGGCGACAGCCGCCGCCGCGGGTCGCCCAAGGACATTCATTATCGCCTGCTCGATAATCGTAGTCTGGGCTTTGACGGGACCGTTGTTCGCCTACAGCGATACCTGGCAGCTGGTAATAAATACCGGAACTACGATCATCACTTTCCTCATGGTATTTCTTATCCAGAACACACAAAATCGCGATACCGAAGCTCTGCAGATCAAACTAGACGAACTCATTCGGGCGGCAAAAGGAGCGCGTAACGAGGTTATCGATCTCGAAGAAATGGACGAGGACGAGCTTGAGAGGATGCGAAAGGAATACCTTGGTTTGGCCGACCACGCTAGACAGCATATCGAGGCGAGAAGCAAAGCTCACAAACGCCACCGATGATTATTATCCAACCTCAATTGACGCGGACAATTCCCATCTTGCGATCCGCGTTTGTTCTTCTGCTGTTCGTACTCTTCCGGAACTCAAGCGCGGACGCCCAGCCCGCGCTATCCCCGGCACCGGTTTACTTCGAGCAGGTCTTGGAAAAGCGCTTGTCGTCCGCGGCGAATCCCGGCGATGTCACCTTTGAAAAGTTCTGTCCGGTTTCAACTGACATCATTGCGATGCGCATTATGCAGAGTTACGGGTCGATGTTCGTTGCCAGCGACGCCATCAAATTACCGGACACGTGCGTCTCGAAAGGCGACGGCGAGATCCGCAAATTTCAGCAGAAGCTCGAAAAGAAATCGTTGGAGATAAATGGGATCCAAATGGATTTCCAGGCGGCGGCTACAACCGCGCTCCAGTCTTCGATAAATGAAGCGGCCGCAGTTGGATTATCGATCACGCCTCTAGACGGAGCGATAGCCGGCGGACGGTCGTACGGGGACACCTTGATGTTGTGGAACTCGCGGGTCTTTCCCGCCCTCGAATTCTGGATACGCCGAGGCCGTCTCTCGCCCGACGCCAGAGACGAAATCGGTCGTCTCGATCTGAAAAAGAAAATAGAACAAATTATTGAGTGGGAGTCGCAGGGAATTTACTTCAGTACGGATCGAACCCGCTCGATCCTTACATCAACCGCGCCGCCGGGCACGTCTCAGCATCTCTATCTTACGGCCTTTGACGTTACGGAGTTCTGGAACGCAGAGACAAGAAGCATCCTGAACCGGAACGGTTGGTTTCAAACCGTGGTCGACGATCCAGCACACTTTACCTACCTTGGCTATTCCGAAGCAGACCTGCCGGCTCGCGGTTTGATCGCGGTTGCAAAAGGAGGCCATCAGTACTGGGTCCCCAATCTGCAACCGCGTTAGATCCCTACGAATTGATATTTACGGGAGCGGGATAACCTTTTCCTTTTAACGCCGCGATATCAACGACGATCTCTTTAGATCCCTTGATGGTTCGCGTCACCTTGGCGCTCGTCGAGGGCTTCCTATTAGCATTACCGTCAGCCTCGTCTACTGGTTTACCCTGCGGATCGGTCGCCATTTTCTTCAGGGCATCACGAACTTTGGTCTGCTCGTCGGACGAGAGATCGTTAATCGAAAGACCGTAAGTCTCCAAGACGCGCGCAAGATTCTCTTCGGTGTTGGTTCCGTGCTCATACACATCGCGATATATGTGGAGCTTGCCGTCCTCCGCGACGATCGTTTCATATCTCAGTTCGACTGGAATCGGCTGGGAGAGATTTATCTCCTTGGTCTCCGAACGTTTTTGCTCATATCCTTTTATCTCCTGCGGCGTGAGCTCCGATCCGGAAAGCTTCACGAGCTCGGCCGCGAAATCCTGCACAAGTACGTTCGTCAATCCTACGCATCCATGCGACGCGAAAGTGCCCAAACGGCCCGGGTCTTTGCCGCCGTGTATAAGTGAAGGAAGACCGATCGGGATCTTGATGAACCCGAGAGGATTCTTCTTACTTCCTGCCTCGACTTTTTTTCCAGGTTGAAATTCACCCTTCACCCAAGGCTCGTCGGGCGGCGTCCACGGCGGATTGAATATTATTGTCTTTGCAGTTCGCAGCCCCGTCGGCAGAGGAAATTCGGGATAGCCGATCCCAACCTTATAGCTTTTTACAAGTTTGCCATCCTTGAAGATATCCATTCGATAGCCTGGTGCGTTGACGACAATTCGTGTATCCGTTGGCACTGAGTTAGGCTTCGCCAGGGAAGCCATTTCTCCGCCTGACCAATGCTTTCGCGCCAATGCGAGAAATTTATCCCCGTTTTCATTACCTAAGATCTGCCGGACCTGCTTCTCCGCATCCGAAATTGATGTACGTGTCGAGCGGCCCTCCTGAACATCGTCTTCGCCCAACTTCAGGACAGCATCGCGAGCCGCGTTCTTCAGTTTATCCAGTTGCTCATCGCTAGGCTGGACGCTTTTGCGCACTTCGCCGAGAAATGTTTCGTCGGAGAGTAGTGCGTCAACCACCGGCATCGTGATCGGTACGTTCGACGTATCCGCCGTTACCGGCTGAGCCGGTGTCTGGTTGGTATTCGTGACCGCGGTATTCTGCGAATTCACAGGTGCAGTGCCAACTGGTGCATTCGAATTCGACTGATTAGTAACGCAACCCGTGAATCCCAGTGAAAAAACCATTAGAGCGAAGAGAAATGTATGTTTCCGCATTTGCTGCAAAATCTCCGCGCATTTATATCCTGTCTTTGTTCGGTACATAGCGCTGCAGTCTGCAACTCGTGTTCCCGAACACAGTTAATCACTGCGGATACTCGCCATTTTTTAGTAAGGGATAAGGATTGATATAGGTCCCGGACCAAAAACTTTTCGGATCTGTGACGATAGCGATCGAGAAATGCAGGTGAAAATTACCCGGGCCGGCGTTTCCGGTGTCGCCGACGAATCCAAGTGGCGTACCCTTCTGCACCCGCATGCCGACACGGATTCCGTCCGCTCGTCTTTGAAGATGCGCATAGTAGAGCATGAATCGCCGATCCGTCGTCAGCTCGTAGATCGTTATACCGCCGCGCTCACTGTCAAAGAATTTAACGATTTCTCCGTCGGCCGCTGCGATAACCGGACTGCCGCCCGGAGCCATAATATCTATCGCATCGTGGGACCTGCCCTCCGAGCGCGACGACGTAAACGTGTCGGTAAGCTGGTCGGATCGAATTCCGACGACTGGGATTATCAAACCTGCGGAGGTATGCGGCGCTGTAACTGGAGGTAGGGAGTTCACGTTTACATTTACATTTGAATTCTCATCCACTGGATCGGCGAAGGATTCAGGAACCGGTAGCGGAGTGGGCACGGCCTTTACTTCGCTCGGATCGGTGACAGCTTCAGAGCCGATCGGGGTGATATTTGTAAATCTGAGCAGAACTCGTTCGCCGACGAAATAGATGACGAGCCCGTGGAGCGCAATGAGATAAATCACAAACGCGATCCGTTTCATTTTTTGCAGCGTCGCTCCCATGTGAAAATTGTATCGGGAAGGCTGTCGCGACGACAAGGAAATATCGTTATGCTATCTTCATCGACGATTATTATGTCCAGTCACGCAATTGATCGCGACAGTTTATTCTTCCGAAGCCTATCGGCCGATTTCAAGCTTGGTGACGATACTGCCCAGCTGCGCCTTTTTCGAGAATACGGCGCCGTCTTCGTGGCCCGTGGCGGAGTGATCGCTCCGAACAAAGTCGTGTTTCGAGACGAACGGGACGTCGAACAGTTTCAATCGAAATTAGATATCTCCGGGACTGACGTCGCCGGGCTAACCCTTCAGCTTCAGACGCGAGCTATGGATGGTTTGCTGAAGGCGATCAACAAAGCGACGGAAGCCGGGCTGTCGATCACTCCGCGGGGAGCAGACTCTGCTCGGCGGAATTACAACGATACGGTCGAGCTCTGGAAGAGCCGTGTGGAACCCGCATTAGTTCACTGGGTCGGAAACGAAAGAATCACTCAAGAGCAAGCTGACTCGATTCGCGACTTGTCTCCGTATGAGCAATTGCCGGAGATTTTCCATCTCGAAGAGAATGGGATCTTCTTTGCAAAAGACCTCACGAAATCAATTATCTATTCCGTGGCACCACCCGGAGCTTCTCAGCATCTGTCCTTGTTGGCGTTCGACATCGTCGAGTTTGAGGATCCGGCGGTTCGGCAAATCCTTGCTGAAAATCACTGGTACCAGACGGTAACGTCTGACTTACCGCATTTTACCTTTCTCGGTGTTGCGGCCAGGGAACTGGAAGGACTGGGTCTGCGCCCGGTTGAAAATAATGGCCGCAGATTCTGGATCCCGGATGTTTGAATTGCCGCAAATATTCAGGCTTTCAACCCACGGGGGAAGTGTGTTGAATTTTCATCTAAATAGTGCTGGAATGGGTCTACTCATTCTTTAGTACGCTCTGAAACTTAGGATCTGGAGGAACAGTTTGATCGCGCGAAGTCGCATTTCTGCCTACGGTATCTCGATGGCCGTTATCGCTGTCGCAGTCGGCGTGCGTCTGATTCTTTTGCCTATCGTCGACGATCGACTTCCTTTCATAACGCTTTACGCCGCGGTCATTTTTGCGGTTTGGTATGGAGGTAAGGGGCCCGGAATACTGGCGGTTCTGTTAAGTGCGATCGCCGCCCCGTTTTTTATCTTCGAGCCTCGGTTTAGCTTTGCGATCAGCCAGCCAGAGTCTCGTATCGGTCTTGGACTTTTCTGTGCACTCAGTATCGGGACCGTTCTGATTATTGATTCGCTGAGCCGCTCACTCGCCGACGCGAATCAGAAGCGGGAACTCCTAAGGACAACACTTGCGAGCATCGGTGACGGCGTAATCACGACTGATGTAGAAGGAATCATCACCCGAATTAACCCGGTCGCAGAATCTTTGACGGGCTGGGTGGCTGACAGCGCCTGCGGATCGCCGCTTGAGACAGTCTTCAAGATCGTCAACGAGGATACCCGCCAAGCCGTCGAGAATCCGGTCACAAAGTCTTTACGCGAGGGCACGATCGTCGGACTCGCGAATCACACGCTGCTTATCGCTCGAGATGGAACCGAGCGGCCGATAGACGACAGCGCCGCACCAATAAAAAGTGCGCAGGGAAAAGTGTTCGGAGCGGTTTTGGTATTCAGAGACGTGAGCGAGAATCGACGGCAGGAGCGGGAACGCACCGTCCGCGAATCGATCCTCGCGGGCCAGAAGCGTGTGCTCGAAATGCTTGTCCAAGGAGAACCACTTCCAAACGTACTCGACTCCCTGTGTGGCGTCATGGAAGGGCAGAGCAGGGAGAAGTTGGTCGCAACGGTTCTCTTGATGGCCGAGGACGGCCAGCGGCTCCATTCGGTCGCCGGACAGCGGGCGCCGGCGGAGTATGCTCTCGCGATCGACGGCGTTGTCATCGGCCCGAGTGTCGGATCTTGCGGTACCGCCGCGTATCGCGGAGAGCAGGTGATCGTTTCAGATATTGCGAAGGATCCGTTGTGGGCGGACTACAGCGACCTCGCATTGATGCATGGTTTCAGGGCGTGCTGGTCGACACCGATAATGTCGTCTCGCGACAAGGTGCTTGGCACGTTCGCCGTTTATTCGCACACCCCGCGAGATCCGTCGCCCGAAGAGCTTCAGCTTATCGAGATCCTCAGCCGTACCGCGGGGATTGCCGTGGAGCGGCGCCGCGACGAGAAGGCTCTGCGCGAAGCTGACCGGCGCAAGGATGAATTTTTGGCGACGCTTGCGCACGAACTTCGTAATCCGCTTGCGCCAATCATGAACTCGCTCGAGTTGATGAAGATGGCGGACGGGAACAAGGAGCTCCTCGAAAACGCGCGGTCGACGATGGAGCGCCAGATCGCGCAAATGGTGCGGTTGATCGACGATCTCCTCGACGTAAGCCGTATCACGAGCAACAAACTTGAACTGAAAAAGGGCAACGTCGAATTAGCATCTATAATTCACCACTCCCTCGAGGCGTGCCGGCCACATAGCGAACGCGCCGGTCATCAAGTTCACGTCAACTTGCCAGCGGAGCCGATCTACCTCCACGCGGATCCGATGCGCCTCGCCCAGGTGTTTGGGAACCTGCTCAATAACTCATGCAAGTACACTAAACCGGGAGGCGAGATATGGTTGAAGGCCGAACGCCAGAACGAAGGGGTAGAGGTTCGAGTCAAAGACACCGGTGTCGGAATCCCAACTGAAATGCTGCCCAAGGTCTTCGACTTGTTTACACAGGTCGAAAGATCGAGGGAACTGTCAGAAGGTGGATTGGGAATTGGATTGTCATTGGTCAAGTGGTTGGTGGAAAAGCACGACGGGACGGTTAGCGCTCACAGCGACGGCCCGGGTTCGGGAAGTGAATTCGTGGTTCGGTTGCCGACAGTCGCTGCTGAATCAAAGACGGAGCCTGCATTCGCCATAGTGCGGCCGGAATCGGCGGACAGGGTATCTCGCCGCATCCTGATAGTCGATGACAACAAGGATAATGCAGAGAGTTTGAATCTGTTACTGCGGCTTGACGGCAACGAAACGCAGATGGCCGGCGATGGCGTCGAAGCCGTTGAAAAGGCTGCTCAGTTTTTGCCCGATGTAATCTTGCTCGACATTGGACTGCCCGTAATGAATGGCTATGACACCTGTCGCACGGTCCGACAGAAACCGTGGGGTAAAGAAATTATCATAATCGCGCTAACTGGATGGGGACAGGATGACGATCGACGCAAAGCAAAAGATGCCGGCTTTAACGGCCACATGACTAAGCCGGTAAATCACGACGATCTGCTTGAGACGCTGGAGCTTCTTGCGGCAAGGCCCAGAGGTTAAGAAGGAAACGGCACACGCCCGGCAAAACTCGTATTCCCTAGTTGGAACTTTCCAATGGAGATAAATTCGCTTAAACCTTAATCCAAGAACAGGATTTTCGTTATAACTCTCACGCATCGCGTAAACACTCGCTTGAGAATCACCAACCGACAAGCAGGAATCATACTGAGATGCGGCCCATTCGTTTTGGCGGTCGTGGCTATAGTTGCGCTGTGCTTCACGTCAGGGACAGCACAGAGCCCTGCCAATCAAAAGAAAGTTTTGATTATGTCTTCTGATGAGGCATACGTGACCTGGCAAAGTATGATCGAACGCGCGATGCGTTCGACTATGCGAGACTCGCCGATGCCCGTAGAGGTATATGCCGAATACTTCGACAGAATGCGCACGGATTCGGTCGATTATGAGCGAGAGCTGGTCGGCTTGCTGCGGCAAAAGTATAAGGGAAAGAATTTTGATCTGATCTTT
This sequence comes from Pyrinomonadaceae bacterium, assembly GCA_039934315.1. GTDB lineage: Bacteria > Acidobacteriota > Blastocatellia > Pyrinomonadales > Pyrinomonadaceae > OLB17. The sequence goes on from JBDTMK010000031.1 coordinate 12,987, forward strand.
GCGAGCAGCGACTTTTCGTTACGCATTTTGCTGAAGCACCGGTCCGAGTTGTTCCCCGGTGTTCCGATCGTTTTTGTTGTCCTGGACCATCGTCAGGTTGCCGACATCGATATCGCGTCGGGTGTGACGGGTGTTTGGGGAGAGATCAAATTTAAACCAAACCTCGAATTAAGCCTTGCGTTACACCCGGGAACCCAACAGGTTGCAGTGGTCACAGGCGCCGGTTAGTGGGACAAGTCGTGGCTCGCCCGGGCGCAGGATGACTTCCGAGAATACGAAGGTAAGTTGAAGTTTACCTACCTTGTCGGGCTGACCAATGCGGAGCTACAGAAAACTCTCGCCGAGTTACCTCCGCACACAATAGTCTCTTACCTCACGAGTGTGCAGGATAGGTTTGGTAATACCCACGATAACGTGGACGTCCTCCGTCAAATCTCCCCCGAAACTTCCGCCCCGATATACGGAACAACGGATGCCCAACTCGGGAACGGAATTGTCGGGGGCATGATCCTCAGCTACGAGACTTTAGGTGTTGAAGCGGCAAGGGTGAGTTTACGGGTGTTGGCAGGAGAAAACCCGGATGCGATCTCCCCGCACGCAGTTCCAAGTATCCCCATGTTCGATGGCCGCCAGCTTCGCCGTTGGGGTATCAGAAAGGCAAGCCTCCCGGCGGACACTGTTATTAGGTATACGGAACCAACGGTTTGGGAGGAGTACGGCTGGTACATCATCGGGTTGCTCACAGCGCTTGCAGTTGAAACGCTTTTGATCGTCTGGATGATTTTCCTCCACACACGCCGGCGACAGGCTGAGGCCGAAAACCTGCTCCTGAACAGCAGGCTTGCGGAGATAGTTTCGAATGTTCCCGGAATTGTTTGGGAGAGCCGTACCGATCCCCAGACCAACGTCCGAAGAACAACGTTCATCAGTGATTATGTGCAAAAATTCCTCGGATACACGGCGCAAGAGTGGTTAGCAAAGCCGCGGGGGTTTGGCCTCGATATCGTCACCGACGCGGACCGTGAACGAACTAAGCGCGAAAGTGAAGCTGTTATCGAAACAGGTATTGATGGGGTCAGCGAATTTAGGTGGCGGACAAAGGACGGAGGTATCCGATGGGTCGAAAACCATTTGAGTCCGATCTTCGATGGTGATGCGAAGGTGATCGGACTGCGGGGCGTAGCTCTCGACGTCACGAACCGCAAGCTTGCCGAAGATAAGGCGCGACAAACCGAAGAGAGGGACCGAGCTATTCTTGCCGCAATTCCCGATCTCATGATTGTGCAGACACCCGACGGAGTTTATCTCGATTTCCATGCGAATGATCCGGACGACCTCTTGTTACCACCGGAGTCATTTCTTGGCAAGAACATGCGTGAAGTATTGCCGCCGGAGTTGGCTGAAAAGTTTGCCGAGGCATTTGAACGGGCGGAGCCAATGAGAAAGCCACAGTTAGTCGAGTACCAAATGAAACTCGGAGGACTTGATCGATGGTTTGAGGCCCGAATCGTGCGTAGCAATGAGAATATTCTCGCAATGGTCCACGACATCACGGAACGCAAACGCGCCCTTGATGAATTACGTCGTAGCGAGGAGCGATTCAGTAAGGCGTTCCGCTCCAATCCTCAGCCGATGACTTTGACCACGGTTGCCGATGGACGGTACGTCGATTTTAATGAGAGCTTCCTCGCGATGTGCGGCTACACGCACGAGGAAGTAATCGGTAGAACGTCGGTTGAGCTGGGCACCTGGGACGACTCGGGAAGTCGCGCGAACTTAATTAAAGAATTGAAGGAGCACGGTTCCGTATTAAATATGGAAACTATTTGCCGAACGAAAGATGGGGGCCGCAGGGATTTACTGATATCGGCAGAAACACTCGAGATCGGGGGAGAACAGTGTTTGTTGCTGGCAGCGAGCGATATTACTGAAAGGATGATGGCCCAGCAGGGGCAACCAAAGCTCACGAAGAGTTAGTGATAGCCCACGAAGAAGTTAGTCGATTGAAAAACCAACTCGAGGCCGAAAACATTTACCTTCAGGAAGAGCTTCAGCAAGACCATACGTTTGGCGACATTGTCGGTCAAAGCTCAGAGATAAAGGATGTCCTTCACAAGATAAGTCAGGTCGCTCCGCTGGATACGGCTGCCTTGATCATGGGTGAAACGGGGACCGGGAAAGAACTAGCAGCACGTGCAATTCATGAGGCGAGTTCGCGTAAGGATCGTCCCTTGATCAAACTCAATTGCGCCGCCCTGTCCGCGAGTCTTATTGAGAGCGAGTTGTTCGGACACGAAAAGGGCTCATTTACCGGTGCGGTAGGTCGCAAAATAGGACGATTCGAGCTGGCCAACGGCGGCACTCTACTTTTGGACGAGATCGTTGAGTTGCCCGTGGATTTGCAAGTGAAACTGCTCCGCGTGCTGCAAGAGGGCGAGTTCGAACGAGTAGGTAGCGGTAAGACGATCAAGACCGACGTTCGTGTCATAGCGTCCACGAATAAGAATCTAAAAGCTGAGGTGGAGAAACGCGCGTTCCGAGAAGATTTGTGGTATCGACTGAACGTTTTCCCGATCACGATGCCGCCGCTCCGTGATCGTCGCGAAGACATTCCAATTCTGACAGATCATTTCATGCGGGCGTTTTCACGGAAGTTCGGAAAGGAGATCACCGCCGTGGCTCCCGAGACGATGAAGTCGATGCTGAACTATTCCTGGCCGGGGAATGTTAGAGAGCTTGCGAATGTGATCGAACGAGCATTTATTAACTCACGTGGACGGGTCCTGCAAATCAAAGAGGACTTCCTAACACGACAAGCGGAGATCTCAGCTGCAACCGCTAAGACGCTTGAGGAGATGGAGCGGGACTATATTGAGCGAATCTTGGAAGACGTACAGTGGAGAGTTGACGGACCGCGCGGCGCCGCATTGATACTCGGAATCAACCCAAGCACCTTGCGCACCAGGATGTCGAAACTTGGCGTTCAAAAGCCGGTTTGGAAGGCTGTGAAGGAATCAGAGTGACCAACAAACGCACAGGGAACAACGAACGCGCGATCTAAATGGTTTTTGAGTCAAAGGTAGATCGCAAAGGCGCACCAAAACGGCGGGTGCGAGATCATCAGCGGGGGGGCT
>JBDTMK010000032.1:0-15621 GCA_039934315.1 Pyrinomonadaceae bacterium
AGAATGTCGACAGCATCGTCAGCGGTAGATTATCGACGCAGAAATAACCGAGATCCTCAAACGCGTTCGTCGCCGAACTCATGCCGGAGCCGCTCAGGCCGGTGATGATGACTAAATTGCGAAATGTTTTATTATCCTGCGGGGGCTTGACCATAAATAAAACGGCTACGAGGCCCGTCGGAGCAGCCGTTCGTGTTCTGCTATTAGCAGCTCCGACGTCTTAAAGGTTCCGCCGATGCGATGCAAACGAACCGCGGTTTCCACGAGTGTTGCAAGATTTCGCCCAGGGCTCACCGGCAGGGCGAACTTTGGCAGTTTCGAACCGGCGAGGTCGTATTCGGAAACGACGTCTTCTAAGGGCTTCGACTCGATAAACTTTCTCAGCTCAATACAAAGATCGATCTCGGACTCCTCCAAAAATGCCGCTTTACCAAAAACTTCCGGGAGGTTTATGATTCCCAGCCCCCGGATCTCAAGAAGGCGGGCCGTTAACTGCGGAGCCTTTCCGACGAGCCTATCTTTCACCGTAAAAACTTCAACAGCGTCGTCGGCGACCAGCCGATGGCCTCTTGTTATCAATTCCAATGCGCATTCTGATTTGCCAATGCCGGATTCGCCGAGGATAAGAACTCCCGTCTCGAAGATACGAACCAACACGGCATGCAGCTGACACTTTGCAGAGCCGATGCCGGCACAAGATTCGATCAGGTGGTCGTCTTCCATCAGCAGATCAGGGCTCGATCAAACCGTAGTTACCGTCCTTGCGTGTGTGTATAACTGATATTTTTTGGTTCTCGGAATTCCGGAAAACCAGGAAGCCGTCGCCTTCTTCGGAAAGCATCATCGCGGCTTCGTCAACGGTAACGGGCTTTACGGCGTAACGCCGTGTCTTAATGACGCGGGGCAAAGTGGGTTCCGGCCGAACGTCGGCAGGATTCGGAACGAGTGTAGTCGCACGTTTCGCGCGGTGGGATTTGTCTATGACCTTGTTCTTTAATTTGAGGGCCTGCTTCTCGATCTTGTTGATCGTCTGCGAAAGGGACTGGTACATGTCAGAATTGCTCGTGGTTGCAGTCAATACATCGTTCCGCCAGTTCAGAACGATCTCGGAGCGATGTCGGCCCCTCTCGACTTCAATGATCACATGCGCCTTTGCCGGCTTGCCGTTGAAAAGATGACTAATGCGTTCGAAATGATCCTCGACGTGCGACTGAAGTGCCGGAGTTACGTCGATGTGGCGTCCGGTGTATTCAAATTTCATATAATTCCCCCTTTATTAAAGCTGCAAAGATTCAAAGAACACTTGGCCTAAGGCCGGCTAAATCACTGTCTTTCGCTCACGCGAACCTGGGATATTCATCTGGTCGCGATACTTTGCAACGGTTCGGCGAGATAGTTTCACTCCCTCTTTGCTCAAAACCTTTGCGATCTGTTCATCCGTCATTGGCTTCTTCGAATCCTCTTCTTCGACCATCTTCTTAATACGCAATTTAAGGATCCTTGTCGAAACTTCTTCGCCCTCTTCATTCATCATACCTTCGCTGAAGAACCGTCGAAGTTCGATCACCCCTTGCGGAGTGTGCGCGTACTTACGATTAACAACGCGAGATATCGTCGAAAGGTGCATTCCGATGTCTTCCGCAACATCCTTTAGCATCATCGGCTTGATATGCTCGACGCCATAGTCGAGAAATTCGCGCTGGCGATTGATAATGCATTCGACGACCCGGTAAATAGTTTGTCGCCGATGTTCAATGTTGCGGAGAAGGTCGACCGCACCCCGAACCTTCTCTTTGATGAAGTCTTTTGTTTCTTTCGTGGTGTCGGGCTGATCGACAAGCTGATGGTACGTCGGGCTGATGCGAAGCCGCGGGCTGCCATCGTCCGTGAAGTAGATCACATACTCACCTTCGATCTTTTCCACGTAAACTTCCGGAGCCACGAAGATAGACTCGTCGGCGGCATATTTTCTACCCGGATACGGAGCCAGGATGCGGATCTTGTTGATCTCTTCGTCGAGCTCGTGAATGTCGCGGCCAGTATCTTTCGAGAGATGCTGAAGTCGATGCGGCTGGAGATCTTCGAGATGATCGCGCACAAGCTCGGCCGCGAGGCTGGCTCCTTCGCCATCCGATTCCAATTGAGCGAGAAGACACTCTTTGACGTCGAGAGCGCCGCATCCGACCGGTTCAAGAGCCATTACGATCCGACGCGCCTTATCGACCGTGTCTTCCGTACAACGGCAAATTCTTGTCAGCTCTTCAACCGAAGCCGTCAGACGGCCATCAGCATCGAGATTGCCGATCACACTGAGACAGACGTTAAGCATCTTCTCCCCGATGTCCTGCATGTGCAGCTGCCATTCGAGGTGTTCGCTGAGCGATTCAGTATGTGAAAGAAATTGTTCGAAACTCGGAGCGTCGTCTTTATACTCGATCTCCTGAGTGCGGTATCCTGGATCCAGATAATCCTGAAACTCCCTTCCGTAATCTATCTCGTCGAAGGAATCCGATTGTTCGTGCGAAGGATCTTCACCCGAGGTCTGATCAACGGTTAAACCCTCGGAGCCGTTCTCGCCCGGCATCTCCGCGACATAAGATTCGGCCGTGTCCATGAACTCGACGGGTGAGTCGGACAAAGGCGTCACGTCCGCACCGTTTTCAAAACTGTCCTCGTGCCCGTCAGCGTTTTGATCGAGGATGTTTTCAGAGATTTCCTGTACCTCGTCGCCCGGAAGGACCTCTTCAAGGATCGGATTTGCGACGAGCTCTTGTTCGATGAGCTCATTCAATTCCATCGACGTCATCTGCAGCATTTCTATCCGCTGCCTAAGCTGCGGCGTGAGAACCATCCTTTGCTGTAGTGAAGTTGTGAGCCTCAGTGATGACATAAGAAGTTAAAAGACAAATCTACCCTTGTTCGTTGTGGAACTATAATTGCTAAGCTGAGTAAATTATACGGATTTTCGAGAAAGAAAGAAACGGAAGTTTGGATTAAAGAGTGAAGCGCTCGCCGAGGTATAAACGGCGTACATCGACATCCTCGACGAGGACGTCGGGTTTGCCGCTTCGCAGTATTTTTCCCTCAGACATGATGTATGCGCGGTCGGTGATGCCGAGGGTTTCACGGACGTTGTGATCGGTTATGAGAATACCGATGCCCTGCTGTTTGAGATAGAGAATGATCTCGCGTATATCGTCGATGGCCAGTGGATCGATGCCGGCGAAAGGCTCGTCGAGAAGAATGTATTGCGGCTCGGTCGCGAGACAGCGGGCGATTTCAACTCGTCGCCGCTCACCGCCTGACAGAGCATCTCCGCGTATCTTCCTCACATGCTCAACCCCGAATTCTTCAAGCAAGGCGTCAAGCCTTTCAAACCGTTCAGACCTCGACAGTTTCGTTGTCTCAAGAACGGCGAGAATGTTTTGTTCTGCCGAAAGCTTCCGAAAGATAGAAGGTTCCTGCGGAAGATAGCCGAGTCCGAGACGCGCACGGAGGTACATCGGAAGGACCGTAACGTCCTGGCCGTTGAGAAATATGTCGCCGTGCTCGGTTCGCTCAAGGCCCACCATCATGTAAAAGGTCGTCGTCTTTCCCGCACCGTTCGCGCCGAGCAGCCCGACGACTTCCCCTTGCGACACGCTCAAACTGACGTCATCGACCACACGCCGACGTCCGTATGTTTTTTGAAGGTTGTGCGCGGAAAGCGAATTTGTTTGGGGGTCGTGTCCATTCGGCGACGCGGGCTGATTGTTCTTGAAAAAGTCCACGTATTAATTAGGCAGGCTGTTCTTCACTTTGTAAACCGATCGTACCCGGCCGGCCGTATTCTGTTTCGAGCTACCGTCATTGATGACTTTACTATTTCTAAGATAAACGGTCATTTGGCCACCCGACGTCGATCCGTTCTCGGCGTCATCGACGCGAGCCGGATTTCCGCGAAGGGTGACAACTTCGTCCGCCGCAACATACTCGGCGGAATCGCCCACAGCCTTACGATTCGGCTGGGTGATCGTTACGTTATCCTGGATTTCCGAGCGCGACATTTCGTTCTTTTCGTTTAGGTGGATGTTCGCACTTCCGCCGACAATGCGATCCGTGCCTTGTCGGATATCGACGTCGGTCTCGTAACGGACCAACCGGCTGTCGCGATTGTAGGTCATCTTTCGAGACGAAACATAAACGGGGGCGCTTGATTCTTTGCCGTTTTCCTTTCTCTTCACGTCGTAAAGAAGGCTCTGCACATTTCCATCAGCGGTAAGCTGTCCCTGCTGTTGCTGTATCAAGAGCTGGTCCCCGCGAACGTAATTATTCTCCTGCCAGGTGCGCGCATTTCCCTGGTAAAGCGCGGTCTCGGCCCGATGATCGAACTCCGCAGACTGCGCCGTCAGGTAAACCGGTTTATCGGTGGATCCGAAAGGCGTTGCACCGCCGGTGGATTTCTGACTGTAGTACGTCGTATTCGCTCCGCCCCGCAGGTATGACTTTTGATTCTTTGTGTCCCAGTCTATTTCCTTCGCCTTGGCCCGAGCACGGGAATCCCAAACAGTCGGCTCGCCGCCGCGGAGCCTTACGGTCTCGTCACCTTTTGCAAAACCGATATTGTCGGCAATTGCATTCCGGTCAAGCTCTACAAATTTCGCGTCGCCGGCGGCGTCAAGGCGCTCGACATCTTTAGTCTGCTGACTAAACGCAGCAGTGATCTTATCGGCAGTAATAGTCTGAGTACCGCGGTCAGCTGCGGGCACTGTCGGCTCACGAACAGTTTTGGTCTTCGTGCTTGCAACGCACTCCTTCGCATTATTTCCTGTGGGGAAGAACTCGCAATCAAACCGCGGTGCGTTCACGGTCGTCCGGTAATTCTCCGGACGCGCGGAAAGCGGTTCTACATATAGCTCCGCGTTCCCGATCGCTTCGGCTCTTTGCATGTCCTTTCCCTCGACGTTGAAAGTTGTTCGGACCGTGTCCGCCGTAACGCGCTTGTTCGCGGCGTCCGCGGCGTCACTGGGGACCTCGAGCTGAATGGTGGTCCGTCCCTCGGTGAACATTTTGTCGAGCAGGCCTTCACCTTTGAACGCGAGATGGATCGCACTCGGCGCATTCATCGTGACCTTTGAATACTCGTTCGCATTCGCAGGCGTCAGCACAGCCCGGCTATTTCCGAGCCCGTTGGCATTCATGAGCTGCTGGTTCTCATTGAATGCAGCGGTCAGCTCATTCGCAGATACTTCAGAGGTCCGCTCGGCCGTGGCCTGGCGAAGATATCCGTTACCCCGGATGTTGGAAAGCTTCAGTTTGTTAGACGGGTAGAGCTCGGCGTAAATATGGTCGCCTTTCAGAAGCTCAGAGCCCTGCGTGACCTCGGCGTTACCTTCGATAAAAATCTTCAGATTCGCCCGCTCGTAGATCGCGGAATTAGAAGTGATGTTCGTCGGCTTTCCATCGCTCAGTGTGGTGATGTGAACACCGTTTCGAAGATCAAAGCGGTCAACGTCACGTTCGTAAAGTGCATATCCGGACTGAATATTCGTCGGCCCGCTGTTCGGCCGGTTGGCAACTATGGAGACGTTATCGTGAAGCTCAAGCTTTTTTACTTCGCGGCCGCCGTGGTCGTTCTTCGACAGAAACGCGATAGCACGATCCGATCTCACATCTGACGTTCCCGCATTTGCAACAATATTTGCCTGGACGCGCCCCCGGAGCTCGATCGTCTCTGTCGATTGATCGTACAGCGCGTAGCCGGCCTTGACCGATGCCTGCTTGATGTTCGAAGACGCGAGCTGCGCTGATTGAAATGTTTCGATCTCAACGTCTTTCAGTAATTCGAGCTTTTTTTCCGCGACCTTTACAATGGCGCCAAACGCCCGGCCCCTTACACCTTCACGTTCGAATTCGACATGCTCGTCGGCAGTCGCGATCTCATCCGCCTTCTTATACGTGACCTGCTCGGTTTTTACTTTCAGCCCGTCTCGCGTTTCGATGTTTACGCTGCCGGCGAAATAACCGGTGAAGCTCTTGTTCTCTTCAGGAACGTAAACCGCTTTTGCAGATGTGATTTTGTCAGAAGCTCCGCCTTCAGGATTGAAGACTTCGAGGTAGACATTCTCGAGTTCCTGATGATTGTCGGCGAACGTCGTACCTTTATCGGCTTTGACGTAATAAGTCACGACCTCGCCTTCCATCTCACGGCGCTCGTAATTGTTGACGACGGCAACGACGTCTTTGGAAAGCTCGGTCGGAAATCCCTTCATGCGGAATTCGGGCGTATTGCGGGACCTGTAAAAACCGACAACTATCGCAAGCACGGTTATTCCAAGAAGAGCAACCGCAACGTATCGCACGTATTGCGGGAGCTTTGCTCGGAGATGGAAGTCTTTGATCTTTGTCTTGGTTTCGGCCACGGGGTTCAATTATCCGCCCTCAGATCTTCAACGACAAGCTGTAGGCGCCTGTTCGACTGCCATACGTTAACCTCGGCGGTATAGGCCATTTCGATGCGTGAACCGGGGGTGAGAGTTCGCCCCGAAGATCGTTCGACACCGTCCCACCATACGGCTTCGAAACGTCTGCCTTCCCCATCAGCAAGCCAAAGCTTTAGGTGCTTTTCCTTTAAAACTTTTGGCTCTTCGCGCAGGAGCAGACCGTTTGTGACGAAGATGGGTTTTGCGTTCCCGGCCCCGAATGGTTCGAGCTGCGTGAGGTCCTGGACCATTTGTAAAGTAAGAGTACTTGGAGAAACTCGGGCGTCGATATTGAGCCGCGGCTGAAGATGTTCATCTGTTAGCGATCCTTCGGCATAAATATTCAAAGCGTCGCGAACAGCCTCGATCTTGTCAGATCTGATTTTCATCCCCGCAGCTGCAGCGTGGCCACCAAACTGCTCAAACAGTTCGGGACAGCTCTCCAAAGCATCGAGAAGATGATAGTTTGCAATGCTGCGAGCGCTGCCATGGGCATAGCCGTTCTCGATCGAGAGAACGATCGTTGGCCGATGCAGCCGCTCTGCGATTCTCGACGCGGCGAGACCGATGACTCCACGATGCCATCCTTCACCGGCGACAACTATGAATTTTCGAGCGCCGAACTCTTTCGTTTCAAGAAGCGCGAGTTCCGTGATTTGTTGTTGGACCTTTTGACGTTCGCGATTTCGACTGTCGAGGATCGCAGCCAGCGTGCGGGCCTTGCCGAAATCTTCACATTCGAAAAGTTCGATGACATGCTTTGCAACATCCATTCGGCCCGCGGCGTTGATGCGCGGCGCGATCCGAAAGCCGATATGATAGCTCGTCATTTCGGATGTGCAATCGGCAACTTCCATCAACGCTTTCAGCCCGTAATTCTTTGTGTTCGGCAGATCTTTCAAACCGAGAGCGACGATCGCCCGGTTCTCTCCGGTAAGTTTCATGATATCGGCAACCGTACCGATAGCGGCGATCTTCAAAAACGCGGGAACAAGATTTTCTTTTCCCTTTTCTCGCAAAAGCGCATGCGCAAGTTTGAATGCGACACCGACGCCCGCGAGATGTTTGTCGGGATACTCGCAGTCGGGCTGGTTCGGATTGATTACGGAATAAGCATCCGGATTCCCGCGCACCGGATCGGAGATGTGATGATCGGTGACGATAAAATCGAGCCCGTTTTCCTTCGCCCATGCGATAGGCTCAAAGCTTCGGATGCCGCAGTCGACACTTATTACAACTTTGCATCCGTCGGCTTTCGCTTCTTCAAGCGCCGGAATGTTGATTCCGTATCCTTCAGTAAATCGGTTCGGTACGTGAAAAGATGTTACGCCGCCGAGAATGTTGAGAGTCTTTCGAAGAAGAACCGTGCCCGTCGTTCCGTCAACGTCGTAATCACCCCAGATGAGAACTTTTTCGCCGTTGTCGATCGCCTTAAAGATACGCGCTACAGACTCACGCATTCCCTTTAATAGAAAAGGCTCGTGAAGATCTTCATAGGACGGATTAAGAAACTTATATGCGCTCTCGCGGGTTCCATATCCGCGCGCGATGAGAAGGGCCGCGACAAGACTGGAGACTTTGAGTTCGTCTGCGAGTCTGGCCGCCTCGGCATGATCGTGCTTTTTTATTACCCAGAGCTTTTCCAAGATGTTTCCGCCTTTCCGTGGGCTCCGCGGCTTCCGTGAGCGAGATCGATGAACAACACCACAGAATACACGGAAGGAGAGAGAAGTTCACGGAGGCTGCCAAGCTATCAATGAACTTGCGGACTGATGATTCCCTGCCAAAGCAAAACCAGCAGAACGGTTCCAAGTATGACGCGGTAGATGATGAATATGCCGGTCGAATTTCGACGCAGATAAGAGATCAGAAACCAGATCGAAATGTAGCCGACTATACCGGCGACAATCGTTCCGACGAGCAGCGGTGTAAAACTATCGGCCGGCAAAATGCTCCACGCCTTTTTTAGCTGCAGGAGACCGCTGGCGGTGATCGCGGGTATTGAGAGGAGGAAAGAGAATCGGGCTGCGGTCTCGCGCGTCTGCCCGGCGAAGAGGCCTCCCATTATCGTCGAACCGGAGCGGCTCGAGCCCGGCATCAGTGCGATGACCTGTGCGAAACCAACCACGAGCGCGTCCGAGACACCCAGATCGCGCATGTGCTTTCTCTGTTTGCCGATCCACTCCGCGAAAGCCAGCAGGACCGCAATGCTGATCAGCATTATGGAGATGACCCAAAGATTCTTTGTCGCCTCGCCTTCGATCGTATCCTTGAAAAGGTAGCCGATAACGCCGATGGGAATGGAGCCGATTATTATCAGCCAGCCGAGCCACGCCTCCTGCGAAAGCCAGAGTGGGCGGACACCCCGCGTTCCGGAGTAGATGTTCCTTCGTTTGCTGGTCAGCAACAGCCAGTGATCCCGAAGAAACGCCGCAGAAATTCCCCAGATGTCGGCCGCAAAATAAACAAATACGGCGGCCAGGGTACCTAACTGAATAACGGCCATCGTCGCAGTGATCTGTTGAGGATCCCCGTTATAAAGGTTCGTCCATCGGCTGACAAATACGAGATGCGCCGTCGAGCTGATCGGGATAAATTCCGTGAGCCCCTGAACTATGCCCAAAATTATCGCCTGCAATAAATTCATAGATTTAGGGAAAGCTTGTGCGCGGGAACGTTTGATTTTAAGTTATGTAGCAGACCAAACCAAATCACTCGCGAAAACGAGAGCGTCCGGCAACGCGATCGTACAACCACGCGGGGAATATCCGACCGGCTCGCACAATGGTCGCGAGCTGCCACGGGAACGCGGCAAACTTTTTCTTTTTCTCGATCGCCTTGAGGAAAAGCGGGATCGCATCATCGAGCTCCATTAGAAACGGCATCTTGTTATGCCGTCCCGCCGTAAGCGGAGTTTTTATGAAACCGGGCTGGATGATCGTAACGTCGACACCTTTATGCTGAACGTCGAGACGGACGCTTTCGAAGAACGCGGTCATCGCGGCTTTGCTCGCCGAGTAAGCTGCAGATTTTGGGAGCCCGCGAAACCCGGCGAGGCTTGAGATCGCAACGAGCTGACCGCTCTTTTTCTCGAGCATGTCCGGCAACACCGCATGCACCGCGTTGACGGCGCCGAGAAGATTGATATCGATAACTTTCTTTACAGCGTCAGGGTCAAGAGCTCGTGTCTCGGAGTTATTTCCCCCGATGCCGGCGTTAGCGATGAGGATATCGATCCGCCCGAGCTCCTCTCGAAGAGTATCAGCCGCCTTCGCTACTCCAGCCGCGTCGGTCACGTCACACGGAAAAACACGCGCAATTCCGCCCGCGGCTTCACATCGTTTCGCGAGATCGCGTAGCTCGGGTTCGCGTCGCGCGAGCAGTCCGATCGTTGCACCCTGCTTCGCCAGTGCGATCGCTAACGCTTCACCGATCCCGCTCGACGCGCCCGTGAGGAGCACGATCTTGTCAGTCCAGTATGGCATTTCAAATAAGTAGAAAATGTACGGGACGTAGCGGCTGTTTTCGATACCGCATCGACCGATTGTTTGGCGGAAACGTTCTCATATCACTGAGCTTCGGCGTGCAGCTTGAGGCCTAAGGCGGCGATGACCTTAAGTATCGTGTCGAAGCTGGGTGTGCGTTCGCCCGACAAAGCTTTATACAAACTCTCCCGCGAAACACCGGCCATTCGGGCAACTTCGGTCATACCTTTTGCACGGGCCATGTTGCCAAGGGCCTTTGCGACGAAGGCGGCATCGCCGTTCGCCTCTTCAAGGCACGCTTCAAGGTAAGCCGCCATTTCCTCGGGCGTTCGTAAATATTCCGCGGCGTCATACTTGGTTGTTTTTGTCTTTGCCAATCTTAGACCTCCCTTGCGAGCCCGATCGCTTTTCGGATGTCCTTTGTCTGCGTGCTCTTGTCGCCGCCCGCGAGAAGTATGATCAATTCCGATTTTCACTTTACGAATAGACGCGATAGCCCGGGCCATAGTCTATCCGCATTTCCGACACACCTTCTCCCACCGTTTTCACATCACCCGCATTTCCCGATTCAAGACGGTCGATCCTTGCCAGGATGCGAGCTCTTGCACGAATGTCACGAAGTCCGTTAAGCCATCTACCAAACACTTCGGTTTGTCGAATTTCGACCATAGGCAGTGTAGCCTGTCGGCTACAACTTTTCAACGCATTTCAAACCATCAAATTTTGTAACGTTTTCCGCCTGGTGTCGACACTTCGATCCAAAAAGTCTGAATGGCCTCGGACATCATTCGCTGATCGGGCGGCTAGTTGATGTGTTTCTGACAAGTCGGACGGGTTCCGTCCGGCATGCGACGCATCGCGAAAAAGTGCTAGAATTCACCAAACATTTTTAGAACTTTTTAGAATCACACCCGACTTCCATATATGGACAGTGAAATCAAGAAGACTCTCTGGCCTGCTGCTGACAAGCCACGCGAGCCCGGTACCTAGCCGGGCCACTTCACCGCGGCCGCCTGACATGATGCCTCTTGACGGTTCTGTGAGAAGAACGTTTCGCCGTTCCAATTCATAAAGTTGATGAATGTTTTATGAAGCCGTCAGTGATTCATTCTCTAAAGTCAGTACGCAGCGTTTTCTGATATGATTCGGTTCGAATAAACATTCACCCACCGCGTAATTATGAATAATCGTCATCGCTTTTTGGCCCTCGTGTTTGTCATCTGTTCTGGTCTCGCGGCTACCGTCTCAAATGCGCAAAGCACGCAGCTTACTCTCGAGAATATTTACAGCAAAAAAGCTTTTGCTGCGCGTGGTTTTGGACCGGTTCGGTGGATGAAAGATAACGCAGGTTACTCGACCGTCGAACGTAATAAAGATCTCGGCGGTGACGAGATCGTTAAATACGACGCCCGTTCGGGCGAGCGGGGAGTGCTGGTTTCGGCGAAACAGCTGACACCGGCGGGCGCGGGCTCCCCGCTCGCAGTAGAAGACTATTCGTGGTCTGACGATAATTCGCGTCTGCTGATTTTCACCAACACTAAAAAGGTATGGCGTTATAACACGCGTGGCGACTACTGGGTGCTCGATCTAAATTCCGGCAGCCTTCAAAAGCTTGGCAAAACGCTTGAAGCGAGCACGTTGATGTTTGCTAAATTCTCACCTGATGGTTCCCGTGTCGGTTACGTCAGCAAACAGAACATATATATCGAGGACATCGCCGGCGGCAAGATAACGCAGATCACAACGGACGGCGGCGGGAATATTATTAACGGAACCTTCGACTGGGTGTACGAGGAAGAACTCGACTGCCGCGACGGTTTTCGTTGGAGCCCCGATGGTAAGACGATCGCGTATTGGCGCTCGGACACGGCGAATATCGGAACGTTTTATTTGATCGATAATGTCTCGGACATCTATTCCAAACCAATCCCGCTTCCCTACCCTAAAGTCGGTACGAAGTTGTCGTCGGTGAAGGTCGGAGTTATTCCGTCGATCGGCGGAACGACGAAGTGGTTCGATGTTCCGGGTGACCCGACAAACAATTACATCGCGCGGATGGACTTCATCCCGAAGTCGAACGAGCTGATGATACAGCAGCTAAACCGGCTGCAGAATACTAATAGAGTATGGATCGGCGATGCGGGGAATGTTTCGCTCAATAACATTCTCACTGAGACGAACAAAGGCTTTCTCGACATTCACGACAACATTAGATGGCTCGACAACGAAAAATACTTCACCTGGACCAGCGAACGAGACGGCTGGGAACATCTCTACCGGGTTTCGCGTGACGGCAAAGACGTCAAGCTGATCACGAGCGGCGATTTTGATGTCGTCAATATCAACTGCATCGATCCGGATGGCGGATACGTTTATTTTATTGCGTCCCCCGATAGTTTTACCGAGAGGTATCTTTACCGCAGCCGGCTCGAAGGCTCGGGCAAAGCTGAGCGAGTTACGCCCGGCGGAACCGTCGGCCATCATTCGTATCAAATTTCCGACGATGCGAAATGGGCGATCCATACTTTCAATAACTCTGCGACGCCGAGTCGAATATCGCTGGTTCAATTACCGGATCACGCGGAGAAGAAGGTGCTCGTCGATAATCGAGAGCTCAAACAGAAATATGATGAGTTGGCGCTACCGCCAAAGGAATTCTTTAAGGTTGATATAGGTAGCGTTAAGCTGGATGCGTATATGATCAAGCCGGCGAATTTCGATCCTTCGAAAAAGTACCCGCTGCTTTTCTACGTTTACGGCGAACCTGCCGGTTCCACGGTTCAGAATAACTGGGATGGCGGCGAAGGATTGTGGCACCAGTATCTCGCGCAAAAAGGCTACGTCATCGTCAGCGTGGATAATAGCGGGACCAAAACGCCGCGAGGTTACGCATGGCGACAGTCGATCTACGGGCAGATCGGTATTCTGGCTTCCCAGGAGCAGAGCACGGCCGCGAAGAAAATCCTCAGTATGTTTGATTTCCTTGATTCGTCGCGTGTCGGTATCTGGGGATGGAGCGGCGGCGGGCAGATGACGCTCAATTGCATGTTCCGGTATCCGGAGATTTACAAGACCGGCCTCGCTGTATCATTCGTGTCGGATCAGAAACTCTACGACGCGACCTATCAAGAGCGATATATGGGTCTGCTCGAAACAAACGCGAAAGGTTATCACGACGGGTCGCCGATAAATTACGCGAAGTATCTAAAGGGCAATCTGATGATCATTCACGGCACCGGTGACGATAATGTCCATTACCAGAGTTTTGAAATGCTGGTCAACGAACTTATTAAAAACAACAAGTTGTTCACGATGATGTCTTATCCGATGCGAACACACAGTATCAGCGAAGGCGAGAATACGACCTTGCATTTAAGGCGCACTATGGAGAATTATTGGTTGAACAATCTGCGGCCGGGCGGGATCGAAAAACAGTGAGCACGTATCCGAGCATATTCAACGATGTGATCGGCCCTGTCATGCGGGGGCCGTCGAGCTCGCATTGTGCGGCCTCGCTGAGGATCGCGCGTCTGTGTCGTGATCTGATGAACGGCGATATCAAAAACGTACTCATCGAATTCGATCCGAACGGCTCGCTTGCGACAACGCACAAGGATCAAGGTTCCGATATGGGCATGTTTGGCGGATTGCTCGGTTGGGAGGCCGACGACGAGCGTCTGCCCGACGCTGAACGCCACCTGAATGACGCGGGTATAACTTTTTCAATCATCATTACCGATATCGGTGCGACGCACCCTAATACATACAAATTCACGCTGCAACACAATGACGAAACACATCGACTGACGGCGATCTCGACCGGTGGCGGAATGCTCGAGGTCACTGAGATCGACGGCTCAAATGTTTCGATCGCCGGCGATCAATACGTCACGCTCGTTTATTGCCAAGATCCGGAAATCGTTGCTGAGTTTGTAAAAAGTCACATTCAGCACGACGAAGTCATTGTTCATTCGGGCGAATCGCCCTTCATCGAGATCAAGTCGCAGCAGTTGCTCGCCGAGGCCGCGGCTGACGAATTACGAAAGTTGGGTGATGTCTCTGCGATCCGACAACTCGCACCGGTCTTGCCGGTTTTGTCGCGTCGAGGCTTGCGTGTGCCGTTTACTAATTGCGAAGAAATGCTTGCGTATAACGCCGGAAAGGATCTCAGCTTATGGGAGCTTGCCGTTCATTACGAAGCGGAACGCGGCGGTATTTCGCATGACGAGGTATTCGAGAAAATGCGCGGAATTGTCCGGATAATGGACAACGCCATCAAGACAGGGCTTCGCGGAACCGAGTACGCTGATCGAATACTCGGCAGCCAATCGCTGCAGTTTCGTGATCAACTCGAGAGCAGCAAGCTCGTCGGTGGCGAATTGAATAACACGATAATAATGTTCGTGTCTGCGACGATGGAGGTTAAAAGCTCGATGGGTGTGATCGTCGCAGCGCCGACCGCCGGTTCGTGCGGAGCGTTGCCCGGTGCGGTGATAGGTACGGCTCAGACGCTCGGCTTGACCGAGGATGACACCGTCAAAGCAATGCTCGCCGCCGGCATTATCGGCGTATTCATCGCCGCTCGCGCAACGTTTGCCGCGGAAGTTGGAGGATGTATGGCGGAAACCGGGGCCGGTGCGGGCATGGCCGCGGCGGCTATCGTCGGCATGGCGGGCGGATCGATCGAACAATCCATCGGTGCGGCGTCGCTTGCATTACAAAATTCGCTTGGTCTGATTTGCGACCCGATCGGAAACCGGGTCGAGGCTCCGTGTCTTGGCCGGAATGTCATGGCTGCGACCAACGCGGTTTCGTGCGCGAATATGGCGCTCGCCAATTATCAATATCTTATCCCGCTCGACGAAGTGATCGACACCATGAAACTCGTCGGAGATCAAATTCATCACACGCTGCGCTGCACCAATCTCGGCGGCCTGTCGATCACGCGGTCAGCCAAAAAGATCGGGGCCGAGTTGAACCAGCAATCACGGGCTTTCATCAAAAACTGCTGATCACACTTCAACGATGGTCGTGACGATAACAGGCTTTGATTGAATTCCCTTCTGAACGAATCGCTTGAGGTGAATGCGGAGATTTTCTTTGAAGACGGTCTTGTCAGCGATCTGGGAGACTTTCATCTCGGCGATGGCTTCGGATATTGCTTCGCGAGCTTCGGCGGCGAATCCGTTTGTCGAATCGAGACCCGCGACTCCCTGAAACGTTATCTGAGGCTCGCCGGCGATTTGATGAGTCTTCTTATCGATCATCACGACGAGCGAGATCGCACCGCCGTATGCGAGTTTCTTTCGCTCGCGAACGACATCGTACTCGATCTCGCCCATCGATTCTTCATCGATGAATGTTTTATGCATCTCGTGCTTCGCGACAACGCGTGCGCCGAACTCGTCGAGCTCTAACAGATCTCCATTCTCGATCAGCACGATATTGTCGTCCGAGTACCCGGCGACGTGATTCTTCACATATTCCTTGTGCCGGAACAGCATCCGATACTCGCCGTGGATTGGGATGAGGTATTTCGGCCGCGCGGTCTCGACCATGATCTTGATATCTTCCTGCGACGCATGTCCGGAGACGTGGACGAGCCGCCGCTTCTCTTCGATGATGTTCGCCCCTCTTTTGTAAAGATGTCCGATCAAGCGGCTGATGCTCTTCTC
>JBDTMK010000033.1:0-15537 GCA_039934315.1 Pyrinomonadaceae bacterium
ATCAAACACTTCCAGATAAGCTCCAGAGCCGTTGCTTCCATGTGCCAACGTCAGCACATCAGCAATTACCGGAAACGTGATTCGCGACAGGGGTACCCGCCCAAAGATAGCGTTTCGGAAAAATTACAACGCCGTCCCGATCGGTGCACCGTTGATCGAAACCGCCGGCGAACGGAAACAGTATAGTTCGTCCATTTTTGTTGGGCCACCCCCCCCCCCAGAAAGCGGCGCGTCGTTATCATCGCGAAAGCTCATAGGCCATTCCGGGATCATTTCGGTCGGGGTGGGAATAAGCAAAACCGAAAGGACGACGATGGCAAAGGGGACGTTTCATTATCTTTTTGCCAAGGATTTTCACCTTTTCCTCGCAACGGCAACGATAGAAACACCAAAAGGAAAATTGAAATTCTTCAGCCACAGGCGTTCGGCGGAAAACAGTTTTCCGAACACTCCATTTAACGCCGACACGTTCACGTTATTTTCCGATTCGGGCTTGATACCGGTAATCCTCATCACTGTGCGTCCGGCGAGTATCGGAGCAAAGAATGTCCAGTTCGCATACGTCGCACGCTCGACGATGTAGCCGGCGCTCTGCAGCCGGTTGACGATCTGTTTTTTCGTATATCGAATTCGGTGGTTCGAAATGTCATCCTGCACACCCCACAACCACATGAACGCCGGAACGAAAATCAATGAATAGCCGCCACGTTTTGTGACGCGAAACATCTCTTTCAATCCGGCGACGTCATCATCCAAATGCTCGACGACGTCAAGCGCCGTTGTAACGTCGAACGTGTCATCGTCGTAGGGAAGCGTCTCAGCCAAACCTTTCTGCACGGTCAAACCCTTGCGACGGCAGAACTCGAGAGCTTCGTCGGAAACATCGACGCCCTCAGCTGCACCGAACTGCGAAAGCATATCGAGGTTCGCACCGGTGCCACAGCCGACATCAAGGATCTTCGCATTCTGGATTTTGGATTTTGGATTTTGGATTATCCCTCGGAGGAAAGTCTCAAGGATCGCCCGCCGTCCGACGAACCACCAATGCGAATCCTCAACGCGATCCATGATCGCGTAAGTGTGCTGCTGCATTTCCTGCGGAAGGGGGGAACTCATCTGATCAGACTTCACAACTAGTTCGTGGCAAATAATGAACGTTTTTTGAACGCGGATCGGGCGGATCAAGCGGATCGTACGGGTCAGAATTAGATATCCGTATAATCGGCCTCATCCGCCCGATCCGCGTTCAAAAAGAGTGTAGCGCATGAGACTCGCAACATCACAAAGGCTCTATCTTTGGCGGAGACCCAACAACTCGCTCGCTCTCGGGCCCGGATTCGCATCAGGGCTCAATCCGTAATTATCACGCAGCCGGCAGCCGATCCCTTCTTCGTTCAGGAAACAGCCGCGTTCTGCTTCGCGTCCGAGAATCAAAAGCTGTATACCTTCTTCGATATAGTCATCGCGGCCGATCCGCAGCATGTATTCGCCCGAGGTTTTGTGAGCTTCCCATTCGAGCTCGTAAAGGGTCGGGTCGAACAGGCTCAGCGGATTTACGTCGGCATCCGAAAAACTTTCTATCGTTTTCGCAAAATCGTATGCGTGACGTCCCTCGTGAACGAACGTTCCCTCGCATCCACGCTGTCCGCCAGTATCGATCGTTTCTTCAGCGATCGCGATATAGATCTCGTCGAAGGCTTCGCGAAGATTGAGCCGTTCGTCCTCAATGCGATCGTTTGTGTCCCCCGAATCGATCAAGCCCGTGACGCCCGAGGCATTGATCTGGCTGACCGGTCTGACCCGCACGTGCATCTTTGATCCGAGAATTAACTCCGCGACTTCCCGATGCGAGTCGTTGCCTTTCTCAAGCATGGCTTCGAAGGCATCGTCGATCGACTTGCGGTATTTCTTTGCGATGCCGAGGCCGAATTTCATAAGAGCTTTTGCCGCGGATTTACGGGGATCACGCGGATAAGAGTTTCTTCTGTTCAGTGGGTGTAATCTTAGGTAATCCGCAGCTAATCCTCTTCGCTTTGATCCGCGTCATCCGCGTAAATCCGCGGCTAACTTATCTTCCCAAACCCACACCAGCTATTCCGATTGTGCCAGATGACGGAAACGTCTTCGGCTTTGATGTCGCGCCACCACGATTCGAATTCGTCCTTCGAAATATAAAACGCAGTCGGGGCGACGAGATGATCGAAGACGATGTTGTGCTGTTCGCGCCAGCCGAATGTGCCGATGTGGTTCAAGTAGTCGTTATAAAAAAGCTTGCTCGCGATGGGTTTCGCGGCGACGTTTGCTGGACGATAGAGAAGTTTCGTAGTTAGAAACAAGCTGAGCGTCGGAAGTTTTGAAAGTTGGTACAGCACAGGCTGACTTATCTTTGACGTAAAGCTTTCACGGACCGGATCGACGAACTTCGTGATCCACTCGTTGTTCTCTGCCCCATAAACCCACGCGGAAATGTGCCCGCCTTTCTTAACCTTCCCAGCGAGCGACAGAAATGCCTTCTTCGGATCGGGCGTGTGATGGAGAACGCCGACACTGAATGCGTAATCGAAAACTTTCTTGAACGGCAGCTTGAAGATATCGCACTGCACGATGTGCACGTTCGGCGTGTGACGGGTCAGAGCGAACGCCGATTCGACACCGTCACCGAGATCGATCCCGATAACTTCCTTCGCACCCCATTCCGCCGCGAGCTTCGTGTGGCGGCCTTTTCCGCAACCGCCTTCGAGGACCACTTTGGCTTCAAAAAAATCAGGCTTCACCGGCTGGAGCCAACCCAGAAACTGGTCGTTATATTTCGGATCTTCCTGCGTGAAATGCGTCCACTGCCAGCCGAAGTTCTCAGCCGTCTCAGCCTTGTCTTCTTCTATCTTCCCGAGATCGGCAAAACGCGGAATGCCGCGCACGACCTTGTATTCACGCGAGCATTTCTTGCACGTCAGGACGCCCTCAATTATTTCTTTGTCGTCGTATTTGCTTGCATAGGCGAGCAAAATATCACCGCCGCAAGTCGGGCACGCGAGTAAATCTAAAAGTCTTTCTTTCATCTGAAACTAAGCTCCGATAGGGGCGACATGTTGGTAGTTGTAAGTTTTTTTTACGGGAACGAGCTCCGTAGGACCAAACGATGTGTCGCTGCTACGGAGCTTCGAGATTGTCGAGCCGATCTTTGCTACCAACATTACGCTCCTCGCGGAGCGAAAAAATCAGATCGAGGGGTCCAAACTCATCTTGAACTCCTCAAACTCTTTATATGGAAACGGCTGGCGCCAATTGAACTCGAACTCGTCGGTGTCGCGATCGGCGTATAACTGTTCGAACGTCGCGGCAAACGAGCCGATCACCTCCGTCACAGCGCCATTGTGCGAGAAAACCAGCTCGCGTTCAGATGCATCCCTTTCGTCCGTCGGGTATTGATAGATCTCGATCAGCAAATTCGCTTCGTCGCGAACGAACCGAAAATCAAACTCCTCGGGATCGCGGTTCCACTTCAAAATGTATTCGGACAGTGCGGTATTTGCATCGGCAAGCGATGTGAGGATCTTCATCAACTCTGGCAATGCCAGCTCGTGCGGAGCGTGCGCAGTCGTCGTATGAAACTCAGAAACGCCGTCGTCAAAACCGATCGACATCCATCCGCATTGCGGACTGTTAAAGCTGACTTCGAGCCTCCGCGTCATAAGTGGAATATGGTAACGTCTGGCATAATATTCGACAAACGTATATGGGATCCAGCGACATTCTGCCAATTCTTTCCGGCGACGGTGACTCAGAGCAGACTCCCATCAATTTTGCTCCGTCGGCGGTTGGGGAGCGAGTGTCATCGGAACGGGCGTACATTGAGCAACGGTTTGGCATTGAAGGGCAGGACTGGACAGAGCAGATGCACTATACAAGCATGCAATTGCATAGCGTCTGGGCCCTCCAACTTGCGAAAGGAGACTTGGTACGCGTTTACTTTGATACAAAAGGTACGATTTACGAAGACTAGATGCGCCAGTATCACGAACTTCTGCGCCATATTTTAGAAAAGGGCACCCGACACGAAGACCGAACCGGTGTGGGGACGATCTCGACGTTTGGCTATCAAACCCGGTTCGATCTCCGTGAAGGTTTTCCGATCGTCACGACAAAACGTGTCCCGTTTCGATGGGTCGCTGAAGAGTTGTTCTGGTTTCTGAGCGGAAGTACGAGCGATGTCGATCTGCAGGCTCGTGGAGTCGATATCTGGGCAGAGTGGGCAACCGAACAACAGACGGCAAGGTTCGGTCGGGAAGCGGGCGATCTCGGTCCGGTCTACGGATATCTGTGGCGATCGTTCGGCGGCGATTATCCGAAGATGAACGGAGTTGATCAGATCGCGAGGCTGATAAATGAGATCGAAAAAAATCCTAACTCGCGTCGTTTGATCGTCACAGGCTGGAACCCCGAGACGTGCGACGAAGTTGCACTCCCACCGTGTCACACGCTGTTTCAATTCAAGATCGAGAATGGAAGGACTCTACACTGCCAGCTATATCAGCGATCTGCCGATGCGTTTCTCGGCGTGCCTTTTAATATTTCAAGTTACGCTCTGCTAACACATCTTGTGGCGCACGTCTGCGATTTAGAGGTCGGAGATTTCATCCACACGTTCGGCGATCTGCACATCTATTCGAATCATCTCGATCAGGTGAACGAGCTTCTTTCGCGCGAGCCGATGCCGCTACCGCAGCTGGAGTTTGTAAATCCGGAAAATCTGAAAGGGCTCAATGGCTTGCTGAATTTTAAGTACGAGAATCTCAATCTCAACGGCTACCAGTCGCACGGGAAGATAGCTGCGCCAGTGGCGGTATAACTAAAAACTAAAAACTAAAGAGTAAGGCTATGACTTAAGAAGTGAGAGCTTAGAATAGCGAAGGCTCCGAAACTCTTAGTTATTAGTTGTTAGTTATTTCACATTCGGCGGCTGTGCTGTTTTCGTGCGAACTACGACGCCATCTTCCGCAGTTAGGAACACGCGGCGGATATCGTAGCTGGACGTGTTAACAGGTATGTAGGAAAGCAGGTAACGATTATGGCGAAGCTCGTCGCAGATCGATTTCGCCGCGGTCTGGGCTTCTTCGAGCGGAAAGATCACCCCGCCTGTTCCTTCGGTAAGTTGGTTCAGCACCGCGGTCGCCTTTGGCTGATCGCGTCGAAACGCGCCGCCCGTTCGGTCGGGCAATTGAAGAGCATAAACCGTAACGTTCTCGTTCTGCATCCTGCCAAGAATTTTCTGAAAGCCCGTCTTGCTGCCTCGGTCAACACCATCGCCGATGACCACTATCGCGGTCTTTCGTGTTCCGGGCATGAGCGGAAGCAGCACTTCAGTGATCGTCGAATCCAGCGCGTCAAAGAGGTAAGGACTGCCCTTTTTGCGAAACGTGGCGAGTGACGCTTCCATCTTTTTCGCGTCGTCGGTCCATTCCTGAATGATCTCCGCCTTTTCATCGTAAGCGAGGATAAAGAGCTGATCCCCATCGAAGATCTCGTAGGCGAATTCCATCGTCGCCTTCTTTAGCTTCTCGACGTCGGCGGGCAGCGTTTGTGAGTTGTCGACAAGTAGTACGATCCGGGCGGGCGAAGGATCGTAAGCGAAATTTCGAATCTTCTGTTCCAAACCGTTCTCGTAAAGAGAGAGGCTCTCGATCTTTATCGCGTCTTTCTTCCCGTCGGAGCGAGATGCGGTCACGCTGAGGAGCGTACCTTCCAGATCGCCGCCCCTGGATGTGTGACGTGACTGGCTGAGCACATCGGTTCCCGCGGTGGCTATGGCACTGAAGACTAGAACAGCTTGGACAAAACGCTTTCTCATTCTTTTTTAGATCCACCGTCCGTTTTCGTCGCCGGAGCGGCTTCGCTTTTTGTCTTTGATGCATCTCCGGACTTTTCGGTTGATTCGCCGCCTGAACCTTTTTCGGTTTTGGCCGAACCGTCAGCCGCTCCCGACGTCTTTCCGGCGTAATCGGTGACATACCATCCCCCGCCTTTGAACTGAAATCCCGACAGCGACCATTGTTTCTCGAGCCCGCCCCCGCATTTCTCGCAGGTTTTTAGGGGCTCATCGTTGATTGATTGGCGCTTTTCTGTGTGCTCGCCGCAGTCCTTACATCTGTACTCGTAGATCGGCATAAACTTATCTAAAAAATAACAAAATCAGCGCTATTATACCCGTAGCGCGGAGATTTCACCGGCTCCCCAATTCAACTGGCGGTCTTTTGATGAAGCAGCTTAGAAAAAACGCACGAAAAGCACTGGCGGCGTTAATGTCAGTTTGGCTCAGCGGCGTCGTTTTTCTCTTTGCCTGTTCCATGCCGATGGCAATATCGGCCGCTGAGCATTGCCCTCGCACAAAGCCCGCATCCGGCCATTGCAATAAGACCGGGAACGCCAACACTGCTTCACAACTCGTCTCGAATAGCGGCCCGCAGGCGCTCAGCTGCTGCGGCTTTATGCCGGCGGTATTCGATAAGACCCGAAAGGTCGAGCGCGAGGTTCACGCGTCGCAGCCTGCAGCGAAGCCAGCGATTCCGCAACTAAGACTTGGACCGGTCTCACCCAGGTCTCCGGGAACGACGAGGTTCTACAGTTCATTCAGTGTCGTTCAAAACAAGATCTTCATAAAACACGGTGTTCTCCGGATTTAGAAACTGACCGCATCGCAAATTTATGCGGGGCCATTACGGCTCGCGATGTTGTTTTAATTTCTAAACCAAGAGGTAAAAATGAAAAGAATAATACTAGCCATTTCGGTACTGCTGGTCCTTGGACTCGCGGTGGCGGCAATCGCTTACAATCGAAACACCGTTACTCAGACAGTTGCTGCGGCATCCTGCTGCTCTCACGGGGCGGACTCATGCCCGATGAAAAAGGATGCGGCCGGAAAGGAAACCGCATCGTGCTGCGATGAAGACTGTTGCAAGGGCGATTCGTGCCCCATGAAAACTGCAGCGGGTGGGTCGTCGCATCATGCCGATTCTTGTCCTATGAACGATAAGGACGGACAAGCGTCACATGCCACGATGACGGAAGCACAGCACGAAGCTATGAAAGCAGATGGGAAATCATGCTGCTGTTCTTGTTGCGGAGCTAAACAGGACGCGTGATCGTTCCTAAAACGAAACGCGGAAGAGGCGGTCTCGAAAGAGACAGCCTCTTTGAATTTGGACTTTAGGAATTGCCTGCGGCTTTCCTGGTGATAGAGTGCGGGATAAAGATTGCGGCCAAAGCCGAGTCCTCGATTTTCGACTTGCTCCGACTAAGGTCGGAGGCAATTCATAAGAGATAATTCGTATACAATTATACCTGCCGAAACCGAATTACCAGTTAGTCGCAGTGTTCTTTTCCACTTCGACAGTGTGCTCCGCAAGAAATCTTTCGGCGTCGATCGCGGCCATGCAGCCGGTGCCCGCCGCGGTTACCGCCTGACGATAATACGAATCCTGCGCGTCGCCGCACGCGAACACGCCGGGAATATTTGTTTTCATCGTGCGGCCCTCGGTTTTCAGGTAGCCGACTTCATCCATATCCAGGACGCCTTTGAATAACTCCGTATTCGGTTTGTGCCCGATCGCAATGAACACTCCCTGTGTAGGATAGTTCGAAGTCTCGTTCGTTTTGTTGTTGAAGATCGTGACGCCCTCGACTCCGCTTTCCTTGGAACCGAGAATTTCTTTGATCTCCGTATTCCAGAGAACTTCGATCTTGTCGTGTGCGAGAACACGCTCCTGCATTATCCTCGAGGCGCGGAACTCTTCGCGCCGATGAGCGAGCGTGACCTTCGACGCGAACCGCGTTAGGAAGAGAGCTTCCTCCATTGCGGTGTCCCCGCCGCCGACGACGAATATCGGCTTACCCCGAAAGAAAAATCCGTCGCACGTCGCGCACGCCGAAACTCCGTTTCCGCCCAAGCCTTCCGGGACCGGCTCCTCGCCGGGAACTCCGAGCCATTTTGCGGAAGCTCCGGTGGAAACTATCAGAGTCTCCGCTTTGATCACCGTCGTGATCTCCTCGGCGTCCTCACTTTCTTTTCCGTAAAGTTTAAATGGCCGCTCCGAAAGATCGACTCGATCGATCCAGATGTTCAGGATCTCGGTACCGAATCTCGTCGCCTGCTCACGAAATTGTTCCATCAGGGCGGGGCCCATAATTCCGTCAGCGAAGCCGGGATAATTCTCGACGTCGGTGGTTATCGTCAGCTGTCCGCCCGGCTGAGGCCCGTCGATCACGAGCGGTTCGAGCTGGGCCCGGGATGCATAAATCGCCGCAGTCAAACCCGCCGGCCCGGAACCAAGAATCACAACTTTTCGCTCGATATTCGTCGTCGCCATTTACCTTTTGATGCTCTCCAAACGCTTGAAAAATTTGAAATAAACGATATGTCTGTAGTATAACTATCGCGTCGTAACTTAGTCGAATACCGGCACGGGAACTCGCACTCTTCTAATTCGCTGGGCACAAATGATAAATTCGTTTCCGCGATTCATCCGTGGCAGTTTTCTGAAAAGAAATGTTAAACTAGGTTTGCTCGGACCGACACTCATCTCTTAAAACGCGCCTGATGCCGACAAGTATGCAGCCTCAGTTTGAGGAAAAACGCTTCGCACTTCGGATGGCCCTCCGGCTTCCGATAGTAGTATCCGGCCGCGCGGAAGACGGCGCCGCATGGAGTGAGCCGACTGAAACGGACGACATCTCGACACTCGGCGCTTTGTTCCAGCTGAATCAAAAAATCGCCGAGGGCGAAACACTTTATATCCGCTCACATAGGCCGGACGGAGTGCCGGTCGAAGTAAAGGCGAAGGTCGCTCGGATCGGCGCGTCGAACTACGGAACGTCCCGCGTCGGTGTCTCGATCATTGAATCGAAAGATAACTGGCTCCGGCTTTTTGTCGCATGGATCGCAGACGACAACGTCGTCGAAGGTATAGAAGAGTAGGCGGGTGTAGGAACCGTCGCAGGCCGAGGCCCCAAATACAATATATTGCTGCAATGAGTGGACGGACTAACAGTCCGTCCTGCTGTTTATGAACTACGAAACAATTACAGTTGAGAAGCGGGACAACGGCGTCGCGGTTTTGACGATCAACCGGCCCGACAAATTGAACGCACTCAATCAACAGGTCCATCGAGAAGGCGTTGCCGCCCTTGATGAGTTGCGTCGCGACGATTCAGTTCGCGTTCTTGTTATCACGGGCGCGGGCGAGAAATCATTTATCGCAGGCGCGGACATCAGCGAGTTCGCCGGACAAACTCCCGTCACACAGCGAAACCTGTTTCACGAAAAAACTTTTTTCAATACGATCGACTCCTTTCCGAAGCCGACGATCGCGATGGTCAACGGCTTCTGCCTTGGCGGCGGCAACGAACTCGCTCTCGCGTGCGATCTGCGTATCTGCAGTGAGAATGCGCGTTTCTCGCAGCCTGAGATCAACCTCGGCATTATGCCGGGCGGTGGCGGAACACAGCGGCTGACGCACTTGATCGGCGAAGGGCGTGCGATGGAGATCATTCTTACGGGCGACATGATCGATGCCGAAACCGCGCTCAAGTTCGGACTTGTAAATCATGTTCACTCCGCAGCAGAGTTGGAAACCAAAACGATGGAGCTTGCTGCAAAGATCGCGGAGAAGGCACCGATCGCATTGCAACTCTGTAAGGAAGCGGTCAAGTTCGCATCTCGTTCAAGCCTCGACGAAGGCCTTCGTCGCGAGGTCGATCTATTCGCGATCTGTTTTTCCACCGAAGACAAACAGGAAGGCGTCACTGCCTTTCTCGAAAAGAGAAAACCGAATTTCAAGGGCAAGTGAGACGCTTGACCCGTAAGTTCGTTTTCGGTAGATTCAAACTTCTTGAGTTTTGAACTCGGAACTAGAAACTCCGAACTCGAAACTTGAATCGGGGACGTAGCTCAGCTGGGAGAGCGCTGCAATGGCATTGCAGAGGTCAGGGGTTCGATCCCCCTCGTCTCCACCAATTTGATCGATAAATTTAGGGGCATCCGGCCGGATGCCCCTAATTTGTGCATCCAATAGGTGTCGGAAGAGTGTCCGAATCGATCCGGCCGCCGGTCTTTCTGGTACGATGAATCTCACCGTTCGTCCGACACTCGCTCGAATTAAGCCCAACCAAATGACAAAGAAATTAATTGCCGCGATCTTCATAATTTCCATAACCACGTTCCCGGGCGGATTCGGGCAAAGCACTGCCGCAAAAAAACGTCCGACGGTTGGGCTTGTGCTTAGCGGCGGTGGGGCACGCGGGTTTGCGCATATTGGAGTTCTGAAAGTGCTGGATGCCAATCACATTCCGGTGGACTACATCGCCGGGACGAGCATGGGCGGGCTCGTCGGAGCAATGTACGCGATGGGGAAGAGCCCGGCGGAAATTGAAGCTATCGTTGCCGGGTTGGATTGGGATCCGCTCCTTCGGCCGCGGGTAGACGCCGAGGACCTTTCTTACCGTCGAAAACAGGATCGTCTGAACATACCGGCAGCGCTCACGCTCACAGGCAAAGGAACTGACCTCAAGCTGCCGAACGCACTCAACAGCGGCCATGCGATCGGTCTGCTTTTGGACCGGCTTACACTTCGCTACGCACCGGCGACAGATTTTAGCGACCTGCCGATCCCGTTCCATACGGTCGGTACCGACATGTTGAAAGGCGAAGCCGTGACTTTGAAGAGCGGCTCACTTTCGCGCTCGCTGCGTGCGACGATGTCGATCCCCGGTATCTTCTCGCCGGTCGAAGTGGATGGAAAATATCTTTCCGACGGCGGCCTCGTCAACAACATTCCAACCGACGTCGTTAAAGCGATGGGCGCCGATATCGTCGTCGTTATAAACATCGAATCGCAGGCCGGCGGCCGCGAAGTGCTCGAGACACTGCCCGGCATCCTGTCGCAAACGATCAATATTTCTACTCTCGACAATTCCCGGCGGAGCCTTCGCCAAGCCGATTTTATCATCGCTCCCGAGCTCGGCATTTACACCTTGGTCGACTTCTCCAGCAGCAAGCAGATCATCGATCTCGGGCAGAAAGGTGCCGAAGAGAAGATCGGTTTATTGAGATCGATCGCGCTCAACGACGCCGACTGGGCCGAGCACTTGGCCGCCCGGCGAAGCCGGGAGCTACCCGATATCCCGCCGGTACCGAATAGTATTGCCGTGACCGGTGAGAGCCCAGAATCGACCGAGATGATTAAAAAGAAGCTCGGTGATAAATACGTCGGTGAGCCGCTCGATGATTCTAAACAGGATTTACTTGCGAAAGACCTGACCGAACTAACGGGGACCTCCCGTTTCGATTCGCTCGACTATCAGATCGGAGATGAGGCGGGGAAAAAGGTTCTCCTGATCGGCTCGAATGCGATCGGCGGCGGTGCTTCGAAGAAGACGAGGTTGGAAGTCGGCGTCGACGTCAACAGTATCGCCTCGGACGCAGTCGACTTTAATCTGCTCGCGCGACTGACGTTCTTTGACATCGGCAAGCACGGTTCCGAATGGCGCAATGACATTCAGCTGGGCTCGAACCTGCTTCTTGCGAGTGAGTATTACCGTCCCTTTGGCCAGACCAGATTTTTCATCGCCCCGCGTGCATTCTACGAACGCCGCGGTATCGATCTGTATGTCGACAGCAACCGCATCGCGAACTATTCCGCTCAAAATGCGGAAGTGGGAGTAGATGTTGGCTACGGCTTCAGCACTCGCAGCGAGGTACGCGCCGGTTACGCGTTCGGGTATCAGAGTGCTTCGCTGCGGATCGGCGATCCGCTCCTGCCACGTGCGAACGGTACTTTCAGCACCGCCGGTCTGCGTTGGAATTACGACAGTCTCGATAACGCCGTCGTGCCGACGCGCGGCATACTGTCACGGAACCGGGCCAACTATTATTTCGACAACGCCGGGGCGATTGGCGGCTTTACACAGGCAGAAACACGGACGAGCATATTCCACTCTATCAATGAGAGAAATATTCTTTTCGGGATCGGAAGCGCCGGGACCACATTTGGGGCGGAGGCGCCTGTGCTTAGGCAATTCACGCTAGGCGGTTTATTTCGGATCGGCGGGTACGGCTATGAAGAGTTTCGTGGAAGCAATTACCTGCACGGCGGAGCCGGGTTCTTGACCAGCCCAAAGACGTTCCCAACCATTCTTGGACGAAAGATCTATCTCGGTGCGTGGTACGAAGGCGGCAGCATGTTTGAAACTTTTGACAATGCCCGCTACCGACAAAGCGTGTCCGGCGGAGCGATCGTCGACACCCCGATCGGGCCTATCTTTCTAGGCGGCGGCATCAACGAACGCGGAAGGGGACAATTTTATTTCTCATTCGGCCGCGTCTTTCGCTAACAGATTGCCTGCTTCAACAAACCACCAATCCCACTTGCAAGGCACGCCTAAGCCGGCGCGCCACGAGGGTCGGTGACCCGTTTGTCATGTCAAACACCGAGGCGCTCGGTGAAGGGCTTTTAACGGCGCGAATCGAATCCAGCAATCGCTTCGCTGAAGATAAGTTTCATAGCTTCGGGCGATCGGCGTATTATCCGTTGCCTGAAGCGTCCAGTATCATTGGTTTTCACTGTCTTTCTTAACTTCGAAGTCAGCCGCCATGCCGCGGGGTCAAGGAGGCTCGATCTCCACAAGCCGTCCGGCTGCTGCAGTCCCGCGACGCGGTCCATTATCTCGCGATACTGCATCGAATAAAATTCGCGCTTCGGATGATCCTTCGGCAGCTCTTTCATCAGACGCACCAACCCGCCGGCGACCCATCCGTTCACACGGCTCCAGAAGACTTTCTGACCGTTAGCTTCGCGTTTGCCCCTCGCCGCTCGCATCGATCAAATAAAACGCGTCGTGCGCGTAAAGATGTTCCTTCTTGTCGAGCAGACGATCGTAAGTTTGTTGAAAAAACTTGTCGTTGAGCTCGAGATACGATCTGTCGCCGGTGATCGATGCGAGCTTTGCGAGCGTCGGCGGCGCCATGAAAAGCGCGTCGCACCACCATCAGATAATTCCGCGCTGTTCGGCCTCGCGACTGGGTTCCTTTTTAATACGCTCGACGGCGTCGACGGTCGGCTCCGGCATTTTTTTGTCTTTCGTAATTCGATAGAGGTCGAGATACGTTTGGTTGATAACGATGTCGTCGGCGTGATCGAAGCGTTTTCCCGGGCGCCACGTATTCTTCTCACCCATCTCGATCATCGCGTTCCAAAGATCTTTCGAATGGGTCGTTTCATAAGCCGCAAAGCCGCGAAGAAGAACGCTGTGACAAACAAAACCGGCGACCTGTCAGTCCCCCGCTCCTAGATGATTTGTTGGACTTATTAACAAAAGAATCCGAGTTTTCAAAGGATAGAACAGAACGAAAGAAAGTAGAAAAGAGGCTGCCTCTTCAGACAGCCTCTCGGACGCTTTCAAACTTCAAGATGCTTTACTCGCTTGGAGCCATTTCTAGTTCGGTCAGTCTCGCCGGTGTTAGATTGAGAGCGTTCTGGCCAGCGTTTATAGCGACAGGGTGACTCCAGATGGCGAATCCGCGTCCCGACTTGGTTACGCCGAACAAGTAATAGCTATTCGGCTCGATATTGCCGAGCTCAGCCTTCCCGGAACCGTCCGTGGTCCCGGAATATTTTATGTGGTCCTTGATCGCGCGAAGCGCGTTGCGGTTGAATTCGCTAAACCGGTCCGGGTAGAGAACCGAAAGCCCAAGACTATTCATAAGCGTCTGACCTTCGATCGGTTCAAGGTTAGCTTCGGACAAGATCGATTCAAGATCCTCGTCGAGAAGATAAAACTTTTCATTCTTAACCGGCTGCGCCGTGCCTGTCCGACCGGCAATTTTTGCATCGATGATGACACTGCCTCTGGACGGAGGCATCGACACCCCGGTTTGTGATCCCGGAATCGTAACCGTCTGTGTGTCCGTCGTGGGTGGGACCGTTACGGTCGTTGAGCTGGACGGCGGTATCTCAGTCGTAGTCGTGCTAGTGCGGTCCGTTGTGGTACCTGCCGGACGCCTCGAGTTGACGTTCACCGAAAGGTTCGAATTCGCGTCCTCATTGTTGCGGCTCATCACTACAAAGAAGACGATCAAAAGAATCGCACCGATTATTCCAAGCGGAATGAAGATCCAGTTGGGAACACCTTCGTTTCGCCGAACATGTGCGATGACAGGCGTCGCTTCGAGCACGGGTTTAGCCGACAAGGGACGGCCGCAGTTTGGACACGCAACGGCGGAAGCTGAGACCTCGTGTCCGCATTCAGGACAGTAAATCAACGACATATTAGTGAATTCCTCCTAAATCTTGCAACTGCAATGGCAAGTGCATTTGCCGTGCCATCGGCGGAAGCGGTTTTTGTTTCAGGAAGGCCTATATTTCGCTGGCAAAAATCGCTTCTGTGTATTTATAATTGAATAGCCCACTGACCGAAACCCCGAACTGTGTTGAGAATCAGACGCCGGCAAAAGCGGCTGTTCACCCAGTTCATAAGATAGGGAGAAAAAAAATGGCTGCTTCGACAGTGGGCAAAGCTGCGCGTACCAAAAAGCGCGGTGACTCTGCAGTCCCGACGAACGGGAACAACCAGCGCGCCAAATCAAACGGACACAGATCCGATGTCCTCGATCCCGACCTTTTACTTACACTGCTCACATCAGTCAAAAACGGCGATTTCACCGGTCGGGTTCCTACGCGACAGGATGGCATTTCCGGACAGATCTACAACGCGCTCAACGAGATAATCGAAAAGAACGAGATGCTCGCCTCCGAGCTGAGCCGGATCAGCGAAGTCGTCGGTAAAGAGGGCAAGATCGCCCAACGCGCGACACTGAACAGCGCGTCGGGTGGCTGGGCCTCTTGTATAAGCTCGGTAAATACGCTTATCACCGATCTCGCGCAGCCGACGACCGAGGTCGCACGCGTTATCGGAGCGGTGGCCCAAGGCGATCTTTCGCAAAACTTTAATCTTGAGATCGACGATCGGCCCCTAAAGGGTGAATTCCTTCGCACTGGCAAAACGGTGAACACCATGGTGACCCAGCTCGGCGCGTTCGCGTCCGAGGTGACGCGTGTTGCCCGCGAAGTGGGAACCGAAGGAAAGCTCGGCGGCCAGGCTCAGGTCAAAGGCGTATCAGGTACATGGAAGGATCTGACCGACAATGTGAACCTCATGGCCAACAACCTCACCGGCCAGGTTCGAAACATTGCCGAAGTGACAACCGCCGTCGCGAATGGTGACCTTTCGAAGAAGATTACGGTCGACGTTAAGGGTGAGATTCTCGAGCTCAAGAACACCATCAACACGATGGTGGATCAGCTCTCCTCGTTCGCATCCGAGGTAACTCGTGTAGCGAGGGAAGTTGGTACCGAAGGAAAACTCGGCGGTCAGGCCGAAGTTAAGGGTGTCTCGGGAACCTGGAAAGATCTCACCGATAACGTCAACTTCATGGCGAACACCCTCACCGGCCAGGTTCGCAACATCGCCGAAGTTACAACTGCCGTG
>JBDTMK010000034.1:0-15518 GCA_039934315.1 Pyrinomonadaceae bacterium
CCTTTCGCGATCGGGACGGTGTCGAAAAATGCTTTCGACTTGAAGCTGTTGCTCTTGAACAACTCATCGAAGGTGTACTTTACATCGGCCGACGTGAACACTTTTCCGTTATGGAACTTAACATTGTCCCTCAACTTAAACGTCACTGTAAGTCCGTCAGGTGAGACGGTGATGTCCTTCGCCAGTTCGCCGACGTAATCGAACGACTCATTTTTTCGAACAAGGGTATTGAAGATGAGGTTGCGCACCCGATCAGCAGCCGAGTCCGATGCGGTGCTCGTCAAAGTATCAAGCGTCGTGAATTTTTCAGAGAGAGCTATCGTGACGAATTCGGTGTTCGCTCTTCGACACGAGATCGTGAGTATCAGAACAAGCGCAAAGCTTAAGAAAAGGAAATAGCGCAAATCGGTAGGTCCTCCGTAAATTCTATTTGAGACGCGCGGCAAATTCGGCTATCTCATCAGAGAGAGAATCGAGCCGCTCATTGTCGAACGGCAGCGGCGGTTCGAGAAAGTTCTTTGCCGAAAAGATCCTGGCGATCGACTCGTCGATACGTTCTTCGCTAATCTCTTTCGCGTTGACGGCTTTTAAGATGGCAGTGTGTCCTTCGTCGATCGCGTCGATGCCGGCGCATATTGCAAGCATGTCGACTCCGGCATTGATCGCCATCTTGCATGCTTCGCCCATGCCGTAATTTTCGACGATCGCACCCATCTCGAGATCGTCGGTCAACACAAGCCCGTCATATTTTAGTTCGCCGCGTAAAAGGTTTGAAATTATGGCAGGGCTTAGCGAAGACGGTAAAAGTTTGCCATTTTGATCTACTTCCTGCAAATCAATGTTTGGAAAAGCCGCGTGGGCGACCATCACGCTCTTTACCAAGTTCCGCTCGAGGAGTGCATGGTACGGAAATATGTCGGTCGAGAAGAATTCCTTTTTGTCGATCAATACAGTTGGCAGCTCCTTATGTGAATCCACCTCCGACGCGCCAAGGCCAGGGAAGTGCTTCACGCATCCAACGCAGCCTGCGTCCTGCATCGAGGTTAGAAATGCTTCCGCCAGTTCTAGTGCTTCGTTTTTTGATTTGCCAAGCGCACGCGAATGCAGTCCATTCGAGAATCTGTCGCGAGATTCGTTAATAACATCAACGACCGGCGCGAAGTTCATGTTGAAACCTAAAATCCTAAGTGTCTCGCCGACGAACTTTCCAAACACGTGCGCATCTTCTTTTGTCCGAATAAGATTTGCTGCCGGCATCGGCGTGACGATTCGTCTCAGCCGATCGACGAGCCCACCTTCCTGATCCACGCTGAGAAAAGGCGCGGTCGCCGAAAGCTCTCGCAGGCTGTCGAGCAACTCACGGGTCTGCAAACGTTCGCGAATGTTTCGAGAAAACAGGCAGATGCCGCCGGGATGGATCCTGTAGAGAAGTTCGCGAGTCCGATCGTCAATATCCGGCCCGGGAATTCCAATGAAAAACAGCTGGCCTATTTTTTGTTCGAGAGTCAATGAAGACATGAATTATTTGAGCTCTTTCTTTAATTACGTGACCACTAGTTAGGCAATTAATAATTACTTGCTGAAAAACCTCACACGATCCTTCGCTGTATATCACGTAATAGTTCTTTGCTGTCCTCAGGGGAGAGATTATCGACGTCCGTCGAGCGGAGTTGATCGATCGCTGTCTCGTTCGTGATCGCAAAGAGCGAAACCTGCGATGCCGCTTTTGCTGCAGCTGCAGCGCCGAGGCCTGTCTTTTTCTCTTCGGCGAAAACGGCGAGCTCATATCTTTCCAGTCGAGTCAGCACATCTTTCGCGCGCTCTATTACTGACACCGGGAGACCCGCGAGTTTTGCGACGGCGATACCGTATGACTTCGACGCTTTTCCTTTTTGTAGTTTGTGCAGAAAGACGACATCGCCGTTGTGCTCGGTGGCGGTCAGCTGATAGTTCTTTGCGCCCGGAAGATTCTCGGCAAGCTCGGTCAGTTCGTGATAGTGGGTCGCGAAAAGTGTCTTCGCCGAATGCTCAGGCGAATTATGAAGATACTCTGCGACCGCCCAGGCGATCGATAGGCCGTCGAACGTCGACGTGCCACGCCCGATCTCGTCGAGCAGTATCAGACTTCGCGGCGTTGAGTTATGAAGAATCGCCGCCGTCTCCGTCATCTCGACCATGAATGTCGAACGTCCCGAAGCTAGATCGTCCGAAGCGCCGACCCGTGTCCAGATGCGATCGATAATCGGCAGCCGTGCGAAAGATGCGGGAACGAACGATCCGATCTGCGCCATTATTTGGATCAGAGCGATCTGTCGCAGGATCGTCGACTTGCCGCCCATGTTTGCGCCGGTGACGATGAGTAGACGATCGGTTGAGTTATTTAGGTACGCGTCGTTCGGCACAAACGAATCTCGTAAGGTTGCTTCGACAACCGGATGACGGCC
The DNA here is from genome assembly GCA_039934315.1 of Pyrinomonadaceae bacterium. Classification (GTDB taxonomy): domain Bacteria; phylum Acidobacteriota; class Blastocatellia; order Pyrinomonadales; family Pyrinomonadaceae; genus OLB17. The sequence continues at coordinate 2,445 of JBDTMK010000034.1, forward strand.
CGCTTTAATTTCGATCTCATCGCCGTCATGCAAAACCGGAGCGACATAATTTCGCGACGCAGCCGCTTCGGCCAGACCCGCGATGACGTCGAGTGTAGCAAGTGCGCGTGCGGTCGACTGCAGCCTTTGCGTCTCGCCGCGAACCGTTTCCCGTACGTCATTAAAGATCGTCGCTTCAAGCGCGATTATCTTCTCCTCAGCCCCGAGAACCTTTGCTTCCCATTCTTTCAATTGCGGCGTCGTGAATCGTTCCGCGTTGGCAAGCGTCTGGCGGCGTTCGTAGTCTTCAGGAGCGCGCGATGAATTACCTTTTGAGATCTCAATGTAGTATCCGAAAACGTTATTGAATCGGACCTTTAGATTTGAAATTCCGGTCCTCGTTTTCTCCTTCTCTTCGAAGGCGGCGATAGTTTGTTTCGCCGAACGGGAAACGCTGCGAAACTCGTCGAGCTCCGTATTAAAGCCATCACGGATGGTTCCGCCGTCAGTAAGATTGACTGGAGGCTCATCGGATATCGCCTTATCGATCAAGCCCGTTAGCTCCAGTTGCGGAAAAATATTTTCGTTTAGAACTTGGAGCAGAAGGGAATTAACATCGGCGAGCGAGTCATTGATGTCCGGCACCTGAGACAAGGACTGGCTTAGTGCGAGCAGGTCGCGTGCTGAGGCCGAATTCAGATTCAACCGTCCGATAAGACGCTCGAGGTCCGCGACCTTCTTTAACAGGAAACGGATCTTCTCACGAAGCATCGTATCGGACATCTCAGTCACGGCCGCCAACCTTGTCTGGATCTCGCTGCGTTTTACCGATGGGCGAACGAGCCATGATTTCAAAAGGCGAGCACCCATTCCCGTGATCGTACAGTTTAGGATCTGAAAGAGAGTGCGGGTTCCAGTTTCGATACGCGTTTCAATTATCTCGAGGTTACGAAGCGTCACCGGGTCGAGAACCATCGAATCGCGCGACTCGAAATAAGAGATGTCGGTGATATGTTCGGCCGCCGCGCGCTGTGTGTCTTTCGCGTATTTCAACGCGGCACCCGCGGCACGTATCGCCTGGTTCTGGCCGGCGATCCCAAAAGCGTCCAGTCCCTGAACTCGAAACTGCTTGGCGAGAGAAGCACGCGCATCTTCGACGTGGAAATAGTTATCTTCAAGCTCGGTGACCGCGGGCCCGCTGGCAGATGGCGCTTCGCCGCTCATTCCAGGGAGCTCGGCATAGATATCCGACCCTGCAAATTTTTGTTGGATTTGAAGAGACAACGAATTCTGGCAAAGGATCTCGCGCGGACTGAAGCTTTCGACGCACTCACTTATCTGATCCCACGAACCTGGTCCGGAAACTTGCGTCGCCGAAAACGTTCCGGTCGAGACATCCAGGAACGCAGCTCCATAAGAATCGTTCTCTCCGCAAATCACGGCGAGGTAGACCGATTCGCCGGAATCCAGAAGCTGCTGGTCAACAGTGGTCCCAGGCGTTATGACGCGAACGACCTCGCGCTTTACGAGCTTTGTGCCCTTAGTTGCCGGCTCAGCCTGCTCGCAGATGGCAATTCGATAGCCTTTTCGGACGAGTCGTGAAATATAACTTGCGGCGGCATGATGCGGAACGCCGCACATCGGGACCGGGTTAGCGGAATCCTTGTGTCTCGCGGTGAGTGTGATCTGGAGTTCTCTCGCACCCGTGATCGCGTCTTCCATGAATAACTCGTAAAAGTCCCCTAACCGAAAGAAAAGGAGGGTTCCCGGATAGAGTTTTTTTATGTCGAGGTACTGCCGAAGCATCGGCGTCGCATTTTCCATAAAAGGAGCGGGTTCGAGGTGCGTTTTCGAGTTTAACGAAAATCCCTTAAGTTTTAAAATTCGTGGTTTTCAAAGCCTTTCTTGTCTGCTAAACTACTTTCCTTACAAGTATTTTGGTTTCGCGAACAACGAATTCATAAACAACTTTAATAACGACAGTACAATCAAACGCGCGATTCAATCGTTCCGCCTTAAGCTTTTATGGAGTTTATTAAAATGAGAGCATTCATCAATTTCTGTTTTTTGTGCGCGCTTTTTGTAGTTTCCCTATCCTTTACGTTTGCGCAGACGCCGGATCCGGTTATGCAGAAGACGTCGGGAACGCCTCCGACGGACCCTTTCGCTCCACCTCAGTCGAGGGATGAGAAGTACCGGATCGGTTATCAGGACCAGCTCGATATCCAGGTTTTCAGACATCCGGATCTTAATCAGCGCGTCAACGTTAACACTAACGGAACGATCAGCTTATTCCGGCTCCATGAACCGATACTTGCAGTTTGCAGGACCGAAGAGGAGCTTTCGAATGATGTGGCAGCTGCGTATGAGAAGGATTACCTGAAGGACCCTCAGGTGCGCGTTATAGCCGCCGAACAGCGCTCTCGTGCATTCGGCGTGATCGGTGCGGTAGAAAAACCGGGACAGTACCTTATCAGTCGTCAGGTCAGATTGCTTGAGCTGATCGCACAGGCAGGGGGGCCGTCGAAAGAAGCCGGCACTCGGGTCATTGTCGCTCGAACAGGAAGCAGGTCGAACTGTCAGATGAATGATGTCACCTCGAATTCCTCTGAGCCGGCAACTTACGTTGCCTATATTCTCAAGGACATAATCGAGGGAAAACAGAATGTAATTATGCGTCCGGGTGACATCGTTTACTTACTGGATGCCGACATTGTTTACGTCTACGGGAATGTGAATAAGCAGGGACAGGTTGCGATAAAGGAACCACTGACGCTTACACAGGCACTTGCTTCTGCGGAAGGTCTTAAATCGGCTTCCGATAAAACCAAGATCCGTGTTCTGCGCCAAAAGTCCGGAAGCATAGAACGCGACGAGCTGGTTTTCGATCTCAACAAGATCAACAAACGCGAAGTCGCCGATCCGTTTCTCGAACCTAACGACGTTGTCGCGGTGAGTGTCGATACGACAAGAGATATTCTGAACACGATAGGTAGATCGTTGACGAATGGCCTGCCCTCGCTTTTTTATCGGGTTCCCTAAGAGACTAAACATAGAATGAAAGAGACTCGTGAGATTATTCAGAAACCGCTGAGTGAGCCGGTGGAATTGGAACGGCACTTTGAGCCGCAGATGATTCCTGGATCGGGCCGATACCCCGCATACCGTGAGAACTTCGCGGGCGAAGGTTTTCAGCTGCTCGATTATTGGAAGGCCATCCGGAAAAGGCTCTGGCTTGTCGCGGGTATCGCGGTCCTGGTCACAACGCTCGCCGCCATCTACATGGCCCGGAAGCCGAATATCTATTCGGCCACGGCCCGTATTCAAGTCGATCTTGAACAGATGAACCCGGACCTCGTCACGAACGATCGTCAGCGGCCTCTTTCAAATCCTGACCCGTCTTATTTCAACACTCAGCTTCAGCTGCTCGATTCGGAGAGTCTTTTACGCCAGGTCGTAAAAGAACACAGCCTGGATACCAATAAAGAGTTCTTGAGCGCGAAGTCCGAAGGAACCGGCATCCTTCGCGCGATGCTTAAAGCGATCGGACTTGCGAGTGATCCAAAAAAGGAAACATCCACCGAAGAGCTGTCAATTGCCGGGAACTCGTCGCTCATCTCATCGGATGAGATCGCCGAAGCGATGCGTCTTGCGCCTTACGTCGACATTATTCGAAAGAATATGAGTGTCGAACCCGTGCGCGAATCGAGGGCGACGGTCAAAGACACGCGCCTTATCGAGATCTCTTTCCGTCACACGAATCCGCAGCTTGCGGCTTTTGTCGTCAACAGCATCGGCGAAACTTTTGTAACGGCGAATCAAAACAAGCGATCGGGAACGAGTCGGAAGACGAATGACTTTCTTCAGAAGCGGATCACCGATCTACAGTCGGAAATTCGTTCCGGCGAACTGGAGCTCGTCGAGTTGAAGCAGAGTGAAGGCATCCTCAAAACCAACAACGAGCAAACTATCGTGCTCGATCGGTTGGCCGGATTGAACAAGCAGTTGCTCGATGCCGAGAACAAGCGGAAAAACGCGGAAGCACAGTATCTTGCTATTAAGGATTCTCCCGACGCGATCAACGCCCTGGCCGAAGCCGAAAACCAGAAATACATTCAGGATCGTGAGACTGCGATCCTGGCCGTTCGCAACGACACGCAAAGAAAGATCGCCGATTTCCGCGCCCAGCGAGCGAAGATGCTTCAGGAATATAAAGAATCGGCTCCTGAAATTGTCGAGATCGATACGCAGATTCGAAGTCTTGAAGATTCGGTTGCCAAGGTCGTAGAAGACAATTCTCTAAAGGTCCAGAATCTGCGCGATCGAACCGCAAAACTTCTCGTTGACAATTTGCGGACTAAGTATGTTCAGGCAAAGTCGGAGGAAGACAAGATCCGCAGCTCCTACGACGCACAGTATAATGAAGCTCAAGTTCAAAACGTAGGCGGCGTACGGCTCAGGCTGCTCGAACAGACGATCGACACAAACCGCGGCTTTCTTGAGAATCTTCGTAAACAGCAAAGCTCGAACGACGTCGCTTCCCAAGGTTCGGATAATAACATTAGCGTCGCGGGTTTCGCGATCCCCCCGGAACAGCCGGTCTCGCCGAGCCGTCTGATTACAGTGATGGCAGCCCTATTTTTATCCACGCTGTTCGGAATGGGACTCGCTCTTTTCCTCGAGTATCTTGATGACACGATCCGAACCACCGAAGAGATCGAAACGTATCTTCAGCTTCCGGCTCTCGCGGCAATCCCGACGATCGATTCGATGCCGAAACGCAAGCTGCTGCTCGTAGGCGCGAACGAAGACCCCGAGGACCCGGCGAATTCTGAGCTCTTGATCTACGCTGATTCACGCTCGTCGCTTTCAGAGGCTTATCGCCAGCTTCGGACGTCGATACTTCTTTCGACCGCGGGGCACGCTCCGAAATCGCTGCTGATCACGTCGAGCTTGCCATCCGAAGGAAAGACGACAACTGCGACCAACACCGCGATCAGTTTGGCTCAGACCGGCGCGAAGGTGCTTATCATCGACGCCGACATGCGCCGCCCGCGGCTTCATTCGGTTTTTAACATCGAGAATGGCGACGGCCTGAGCACAATACTGTCGACCGAGCTGACCGAGACGGAAATTTTGAAGGTCATCAAGCAGGACGAAAAAACGAACCTTTACATGCTGACGTCAGGCCCGATCCCGCCGAATCCGGCGGAGCTCATCGGCTCCGAGCAGATGGCCAATCTGCTGAAACTTCTTTCCGCGAATTTCACTCATGTGGTGGTCGACTCACCGCCGATAACTTCCTTCACAGACGGCGTTCTAATCGCCTCAATGGTCGATGGCGTGATACTAGTTGTCCACGCCGGTAAGAGCTCGCGGCAAGTCGTGCGTCGGGCGAGGCAGCTGCTTCAGGACGTCGGTGCCAAGGTGCTTGGAGTTGTCCTGAACAACGTCAATCTTCGCTCGCAGGATAACTATTACTATTATCAAAGCTACTACCACCGCAACAACTATCGGCCGAGCGACGAGCAGTAGAACTACGGCCGCCTTTTGAAACCGCGCGTTTGAGAAGGCGGTCGTGTTGCGCGAAGGCGGACGCTAGCTGATTTATTAGGATGACCTCATCGGACAAAAGAATCTTCGTTGCCGGTGCCGGCGGGATGGTCGGCAGCTCCGTCGTGCGAACGTTGACGCGCGACGGATTCGCGAAGCTGCTTACACCGAGTTCGAAAGAAACAGATCTAACGGATCAGGCTCAGGTTCGAGATTTCTTTTCTTCAGCGTCCCCTAATATCGTCATTATCGCTGCCGCAAAGGTCGGCGGGATCCTTGCGAACAATACGTACCGGGCTGACTTCATCTACCAAAATCTAATGATCGAAGCGAATGTTATTCGATCAGCCTTCGAATCCGGTGTGGAGAAGTTGATCCTGCTTGGCAGCTCGTGCATATATCCGAAAGAGGCGGCTCAGCCCATGCGCGAAGAGCAACTTCTATCCGGGTACTTGGAGCCGACCAACGAGCCGTACGCGATCGCCAAGATCGCGGGCATCAAACTTTGCGAAAGCTATTTCCGCCAGTACGGATGCAACTTCTTTTCGCTGATGCCGACAAACTTGTACGGCCCGAATGACAACTTTGACCTGGAGACCTCTCACGTAATTCCGGCGTTGATGAGAAAGTTTCACGAGGCAAAAGAAAGAAGGGAAGCAGCAGTTATGATTTGGGGAAGCGGCCGTCCCCGGCGCGAGTTCATGCACGTTGACGATCTTGCAGAAGCGATCGTCTTTGCAATGAAGGAAATTGAGGCGGCACGGATTTATGAGCAAGGGATATCACACCTCAATGCCGGCACTGGGGCTGATCTCGAGATAATCGAGGTCGCGACGATGGTCAAGGAGGTCGTCGGATTCGATGGCAATATATTGCTGGACGATTCGAAGCCCGACGGCGCGATGGAAAAACGCCTCGACGTAACTCGGATGCACGACCTTGGGTGGCGACATCGAATCGAACTGCGTGATGGGCTTGAAAAATTTTACGAATGGTATCTGCAGCATTTGCCGGCGACCCTCAAACCGGTCCGGGCTTAATGTTTTCCGTCTATGAAAAAAGCGTTGATCACCGGCATTACCGGACAAGACGGCAGCTATCTGACCGAGCTGTTATTAGAAAAGGGTTACGAGGTTCACGGCATTATCCGCCGGTCCAGTTCGTTCAATACAGGCCGAATAAATCACCTCTATGAAAATCCGGAAATCTTGAATCGTACGCTATTTCTTCATTACGGTGACTTGATAGATACAAGCAGTCTCAATCGTTTGCTCGAGAAAATCGTGCCGGACGAGATATACAATCTTGCTGCACAGAGCCACGTCAAGGTCTCATTCGAGATCCCCGATTACACTGCGCAGGTTGATGGTCTTGGCACGTTGAGGTTTCTGGACGCGATCCGCGAAACCGGGCTTCGGCAAGTCAAGTTCTATCAGGCCTCGACGTCGGAGCTGTTCGGTAAGGCCCAGGAAATTCCCCAGACGGAGCGCACACCCTTCTATCCCCGATCTCCTTACGGCGTGGCAAAGCTTTTCGGTTACTGGACGGTCGTGAACTTCCGCGAGGCATACGGGATTTTCGCGTCGAACGGAATCCTCTTCAATCATGAATCACCGCGGCGCGGTAAAACCTTCGTTACAAAAAAGATCAGCAGGGAAGTCGCTCGAATCGCGCTCGGCAAATCGAAGGTGCTGGCTCTCGGATGCTTAGATGCAAAGCGGGACTGGGGCTTCGCACCGGAGTATTGCGTCGGGATGTGGCAAATTGTCCAGCACGATGTTCCGGATGATTTCGTTCTTGCGACGGGTTCCACACACTCCGTTCGAGAATTTGCCGAAGCTGCATTCGCCTTCATCGGAATAACGCTGGAATGGACGGGAGAGGGCGCCGAGGAGTTTGGCCGTATCGCATCGATCGATGCGTCACTATTTGAAGAAAAGATCGGCGCGTTACCTGACCATCTTGCGTGCGGCGATACCGTCATCGACGTCGATCGATTTTACTTCCGGCCAACCGAAGTCGATCTCCTGATCGGAGATTCATCGAAAGCGGAAAAAGCATTTGGATGGAAGGCACAGAAATCTTTTCGCCAACTTGTCGAGCTGATGGTCGAAGCAGATATTACATTTGTGAAACACCCGGAGCTTGATCATTGAGGGAGCAGCATGGCGTGAATTCGAAGGCCATCAAGCCGCTTGTAATTAGAGCCGCCAATCGCTTAACCTACTTTTTCGCTTTATTTGCTTTAACACTCACTAAATAATTTATGCAACAGCAGACAAGAGTCCTGGTTACGGGTGCCGGTGGTTTTATTGGCAGCCATTTAGTGACCTTTCTGAAAGGGAAAGGATATTGGGTACGGGGTGTCGACCTGAAGAACCCCGAATTTTCCACGACCGACGCTGATGAGTTTGAGATTCTCGACCTCCGACGTTGGGACGCGTGCCTGATGGCAATGCGCGGCGTCTCAGAGGTCTACGCCCTCGCAGCGGACATGGGCGGAATGGGATTCATTTCAGCCCATCACGCCGAGATCCTTTTCAATAATTCGTTGATCAATTTGCACACGTTGGAGGCCGCTCGGGCAAACGGCATCGATCGCTACCTATACACGAGCTCGGCTTGTATATACCCGGAGTTTCTTCAGGAAGAAACGAATATCGCGGCGCTAAAAGAGTCGGATGCCTATCCGGCAATGCCGCAGGATGCGTACGGCTGGGAAAAGCTCGTTTCAGAACGGCTTTGTATGCACTACCGCGAAGACTATGGAATCGAGACGCGGACGGTGAGGTTCCATAATATTTTTGGTGAGAAGGGTACTTGGCACGGAGGCCGCGAGAAGGCACCCGCGGCCCTTTGTCGAAAGATCGCGACTGCAAAGCTTAGCGGAGACCATCAGATCGATATCTGGGGCGATGGCGAACAGACGCGCTCGTTCTGCTACATCGACGACTGCGTAGAAGGTATATACCGATTGATGAGGTCCGATTTTCACGAGCCGTTAAATCTCGGTCAGGACCGCATGGTCTCGATCAACCAGCTCGCGGATATCATCGCCGTTATCGCCGGCATCACTGTTGCAAAGAAACATGTCGATGGGCCGCAAGGTGTTCGCGGGCGCAATTCCGACAATACGAAGCTGCGTGAAGTGCTCGGTTGGGAGCCCGCCATCTCACTTGAGGACGGACTCGCGACAACCTACGCTTGGATCGAGAAGGAGGTCGAGCGTTCACGCCAAGCTGATCGCTCGTTCACGCCGGTTGCGGTGTCGGTCTAGCTAAACAGAATGCAAATGCATGTGTCTCCGGCTTTGGAGTCAGAAGAGGAGCCGATTCGGATTGCCGCGATCATTCCGGTATTCAATCGCCGCGATACGACCCTGCAATGCCTGCGAAGCTTGTCTCGCATCGATCGTGCTGGTTTTGATTTCCGGGTGTTCATTGTTGACGACGGATCAACCGACGGAACCTCGGCTGCGATCAGAGAGCAATTTCCTGAGGTTGTGATCGTCGAAGGCACTGGGAATCTTCACTACGCCGCGGGAACGAACGCCGGTCTGGATGCCGCTCGCTCGTGGGACCCGGATTTTTACCTGCTCATGAACGACGATGCGGTGTTCCATGATCAATTTCTGCGTCGATTGGCCGGCACCGCCCTCGAGAATACAAGGTCGGTCGTGGGCGCATTGCTGCTTCTTTGGGATCGCCCCCATACAGTATTTCAAGTCGGACAAGAATGGAAAACGGCGCACGGAGGCTGGATCATCCCCAATGATCTAACGGCTTTCAGCGTTGGCTCGGAACCGTTCGACGTCGAGTGCCTGGTTGGCAATTGTACCCTGGTGCCCTCAAAGGCCGTCGAGGAGTGCGGAATCCTGGATGCGAAGACGTTTCCTCACGGATGGGGAGACGCGCAATACTTCATGCGTCTACGTACGGCCGGATGGCGACTAATGGTGGATCCTCGGTCGTACGTCTGGTGCGAACCGAATACGAATCCGCCGGCGCTGCATACAAGATCGATCGGAGAAATCATCCGCGTTCTTTTTGTGAATCGGAAGCACCCGCTTAATTTCCAGCGGCAGTTTATCGCGCGGTGGGAATCGGCGCCCAACCGGCTATTGGCGATTCCGGCGTTTGGCGTCTACGTGCTGGGTTTGGTCGGGAAGACCGTTAGATACGCGCTAGGAGAGCGTAAACGTCACGCGGATTAAAGGTGTCCCGCGATCTCCCGATGCCGCGAGCGGCTTCGAACTGTCACGGGAAAACTTTTCCATTCTTCGCGGATTGTCGGAAATAAAGTGCGGCGCACCCTGTCTCAAATACCTGAAAAGCTCCGAGCTGTTTTTCTGATCGGCTTACTTGTCGCACTTTGCTGCAGTGGGGTCTGGTCTGTTTCCCATTACTTTAACCAGGACGGCACGGCCCATCTCTACAACGCCTACCTCATGGGTGAGATCCTAAAAGGAAACGAGCAAATTCTTCAGTTCGCCTCACTCAATCCACAGCCGGTCCCTAACCAAACAGGACACTGGTTGCTTGCCCTTTTCCTTCCTGTGTTTGGAGCAGCTATCGCGACCAAGTTGATGGTCACGCTTACCTTCGCGCTTTTTGTAAGTGCCATTGTCTGGTTGCGGGTCCAAGTCGCGGGAAATGACCGCCGGGGATTGGTTTTGGCGGCTCTAATGGGCTGCGTCCTCGCGTTCAACTGGCTCTGGTTTCTCGGCTTTTATAACTTTATCCTGGCCGCCGCGGGGTTCGCATTTGGGCTCGGTCTCTGGTGGCGATGGAGAATGGAGATGAACGCATTTCGAGCCGCCTGCCTAGCTGCTGTCTTCGTGCTTACTTTTCTCAGCCACCTTGTGAGCTTTGGTTTGCTGGTGGGCGCCGTCTTCACCCTCGCCGCCTTAAACTTCAGGACGCTGCCCCGTGCGAGCTTGCTTTGGACGCTGGCCGCCGGAGCGGCGACCGCTCCCTTGATCTTAAGTTATCTCGTAACCAGCCGCGATGTCGGTTCGTTTAGTCCACGCTGGAGCTTTGTAACCGACATACTCTCTCCCGGACAGTGGGTCACCCAGACGATATCGGCCGATCCGTTCGCTTTGATCAGCCGCAAGTCGTTCCCGTTTGTGGAAGCTAGCTCTTCCGCCTTCACGGCATTCACACCGCTCGTTTGGCTGCTGCTTGCGATCTGTATTCTTATCGGCGGGATGGTGCTCAGCCGGAGATCAAGTAGTGCCGGCTCACTCTCCGATTCGCATCAAGGATGGTTTTTGCTGGCGATACTTTTCATCCTCGTGTGGCTTTTCGGGCCTGACGACCTGGGTAAATCGCACGGCGGTTACCTTCGCGAACGAACGCTGATCCTCGGCCTCGTATGCCTTCTGCCGTGGCTGGATATCAGACGTTTGTCGAAGAGATCGTTCGCGGCCGCTGCGTTTTGTCTGACTGCCATCCTCGTCTATCAAACGGCAGTTGTCTGGGAATACGCGGCGCGTTCGAACGGCCTCGCAGAACCATTTCTATCAGCCGGTGCCGCGATCGCCAATAACGATGCCTTCGGGTCAATAATCGTAATCGATGAGCCTCCCCGGTTTAGGGCGCAACCCCTTTTTAATTTGACCCCGCTCGTTGGCATTGGCAAGAACGCAGCCGTCTGGGATAATTACGAGTTCGGCTATAACCTTTTTCCGGTCGTCGCAAGCTCAACCGAAATGCGGAAATTCGTTTACGATTTCCGAGAGTCCAATACGTTCGATCTCCGCGACTTGATTGAAAATCAAGAGGCAAAAAGACGTGATCTTGACGGCGTCCTTGCAAGGGAGCACAGCCGTTTCCGGGTCCTATTGGTCTGGAATGATCAGCCCGAAATTGCCGCGATCCGTAATAAGTGGTTCGAGGAACGTCCTTTTTTCGAAGCCGGAGATTTGCAGCTCTTCAGGCACCGCTGAATTATGAAGAAATCCGAAAAAGTGGAACGTATGTTGACGTTATCGGTCGTCATGCCGGCGTACAATGAGGAAGCGACGCTCGCGGAGATCGTCCACAAGATCCTCGACGTCCCCGGACTGCTTGAGCTGATCATCGTTGACGACTGCTCTACCGATCGGACCGGCGAGATCGCTGACGAGCTGACACTCGTGGACGACCGGATCAAGTACATCCGGCAGGAGCGCAATCAGGGTAAGACTGCCGCGCTCGTAGCGGGTTTTGTGCAGACTCGCGGAGACGTAGTTATTATTCAGGACGCCGATCTTGAATACGATCCGACTGAAATACCAGGGGTCGTCTATCCGATACAGGCTGGCTTTGCCGATGTTGTCTATGGTTCGCGATTTATGATCAGGCGGGCCGCCCGAGTGTTGTACTTTTATCACTACCTCGCAAACAAGGGGCTGACCTTTCTGTCCAATTTGCTGACGAACCTCAACCTCAGCGATGTCGAAACTTGTTACAAAGCATTTCGGGGCGAGATCATCCGGAACATTCGGATCGACTCTGTCGGTTTCGGATTCGAGATCGAAGTCACTGCAAAGATTGCGAAACTCAAGTGCGTCGTGTACGAAGTTCCGATTAGCTATTACGGCCGGACCTATGACGAAGGGAAAAAGATCGGTATGCGTGATGGCGTGGCCGCGTTCTGGTATGTGATCAAATACAACCTCTTCTGCAGTCTGAATTCCTCGTACAAGAAGCTGCCTCAACTCAGGTCGTCGCGACTGGACCTACCGCCTCTCGCCGACACCAACGAATCATGAAAACGACTTACGTCGGCACGGATCTCGAGGCAATGTCATTTGCCGAGAATTATCATCGCTGGATCCTTAGCGAGCTGCGCCCCTATCTCGGAAAAAGCCTTGTTGAAGTCGGTGCGGGCACTGGCAGCTTTTCGGAACTCCTTCTGGAATGCCGCCCGACTTCACTCATTCTGGTCGAGCCTTCGGAAATGGTCAGCAAGCTGCGCGAGAGAATTTCTACTGTCAAAACCGGCGCGACGCTCCGGATCCTGGACTCATCATTTCGCGAAGTATCAGACGAGATCGCCGGGGCGAAGCCGGATTCGGTCATATATGTAAACGTTCTCGAGCATATCGAGGACGATTCTGCAGAGTTAGCTGCGGTTTTTGACGCACTCGCGCCGGGTGGTCGGGTCTTTATCTTTGTGCCTGCTCACCCGTGGTTGTACGGTGCCTTTGACGCCTCGGTCGGGCATTTTCGGCGTTACCGCCGCTCCGAGCTTGAGCAGAGAACTCGAGCTGCCGGGTTCGAGATCCTCGTTTTGAAATACTTTGACTTCGTAGGCATCGCTCCTTGGTGGGTAAAATATCGTCTTCTGCGATCCGCAAAGCTCGAGCCAAAAGCGGTAGAGCTTTACGATCGATGGGCGGTGCCGGTAACTCGCGCGCTGGAATCCGCGTTCACACCTCCGACAGGAAAAAATCTGCTTATGATCGGGGAAAAGCCCTAATCTCGGACTATGCACCCGCTCCATCGAAGAACAATTTATTTTGTATGGGCCTACCGCGAATGGGGAGGGGCGCAG
>JBDTMK010000035.1:0-15384 GCA_039934315.1 Pyrinomonadaceae bacterium
TACTCTGCTAATAACGGAATGACAAGGGATACGTCGACGTTGAACAAGGCTATGCCCAACGGTTACATCTGCAGCCTTTATATCGCGAATAGTACGAAAGGTCACCACTTCGAGTGCAAGCGGGCAGTTGCTCCGATAAGGGTCAAACCGAAGTCGTAATTTTTGTCAGAGGCGGGAGCCGGACAGAGGTGTCGGGGCAATCAACGAATCCGGTGTGACGGAGCCGAGATATTCGACATAGGTTGGATAATGCGGATCGGCAGATGGAAGGATGTAATACTGAAAATCTGTGTGATCCGCCCGATCTGCGTTCAGAAATCCCTAGCCAACGGCGGCGTGAACTGTGCCGACGACGATGAAATGATAGGAGAGAATAGTAAGTGACGATTGCTCGCCGCCGCACATCCGAGCTCGAACCTTGAGCCGGACGCGTTCCAGTCCCGTCTCGGCTTCGCCAACCGAATCCCAGTTACACGACGTTATCTCGAAACCCGTATGGTCGGTTTCGTCCGAATCCCGAAAGCTGTATCCCGCTACATTAACGATGGGTGAAACGTCTTTAACTTGATGGAATTTCGGCCCGACAACCATGTGAATCGATCCGACGCTGAACCAGCGATGATCTGACGATCCAGTGCCGGCACCGTGCAACGGTGAGTGTAAGGGATGCCCGTCGTCGACGTCATCTTCATCGGAAAAATCTGCGTAGCCCGAGACTGCAAAACAACGATCCTGACCGACATTAGCCAATCTGACTATCTGCTCGGTCGCGAAACTCGTGGGTTCGTGAATCGTTGGCATATGTCCTTCTCCTTTGTTCTACGAAAGCATCTTCTCGATTACCCCGTAGCTTGCATCGATCGCTTCACTCAACTTTGCCGGTTCGGTGCCGCCGCCTTCAGCCATGTCGGGGCGGCCGCCGCCTTTTCCGCCGACGATCGGGACGATCTCTTTGATCACGTTACCGGCTTTCACCTTGGACGTCAGATCATCCGAAACGCGAACGATGATGCTGACTTTGCCTTCGGCTTCGCGTCCGAGAACGATGACTCCGGATTTTAAACGCGCGAGCAGCGTGTCCGACAATTGACGCGCGCCGTTTCCGTCGAGGCCTTCGACGATTTTGCCGAGAACTTTCACCCCGTTAACGTCTCGAGCTTCGTCGCCGTTCGACGTTGCCGTACCGAGCGCACCGGTCGCGATCTTCAGCTTGAGTTCATCGATCTCTTTTCGTGTCCGCTTAACTTCTTCCTGCAATCTTTCGATCGCGTTCGGCAGGTTGTCACGCTGAGTTTTCAAAGCAGCGAGGCTGCGATCGATGAGCCGCTCGTCTTCGCGGAAACGCTCGAACGCATCGAGTCCGGTGATCGCGCGAATGCGGCGCACACCCGAAGCGATCGCTTCGTCCGCCGTGATCTTGAACGCGCCGATATCGCCCGTCGCCTTGACGTGCGTTCCTCCGCACAGCTCTTTCGAGAAAACTCCATCACCGACACTGAGCACGCGAACATCCGAGCCGTACTTCTCGCCGAAGAGGGCCATCGCGCCACCGCTCATCGCTTCCTCGATCGCCATTACGTTGGTATTCACCGGCTCGTTTTCGAGGATGTAACGATTGACAACATCTTCGATCTCCATGATCTGTTCAGCCGTCATCGGCTGGTAATGCGTGAAATCGAATCGTAAATAATTTGGAGCGACGACGGAGCCGGCCTGCTTCACATGCGTCCCGAGAACCTCCCGAAGCGCAGCATGGACGAGATGCGTCGCGGTGTGGTTTCGCCGCGTCGCGTCGCGCGTTGCCGCGTCCACAACCGCTGTCACTTTGTCGCCGACCTTTATCGAGCCGCTTTCCACTCTCGATTTGTGAAGTATCAATCCCGAGACAGGCGAAAAAGTGTCCACGACATTAATCTGTACCTGCTCATTGAAAAGCTTGCCGGCATCACCGACCTGACCGCCCGCCTCGGCGTAATAAGGCGTGTCTTTCAAGACGAGCAATCCTTCCTCGCCGGCGTTCAGCGAATCGGCCTGGCTTTCGCCCTTAACGATTCCGACAACCTCGGTCTCGTCAAGACGGGTTGTGTCATAGCCGTGAAATTTCCCGGGCCCGATCTTATCGAGCATCGCGGCATATATCGGGCTGATCTGCGATTTGCGCTCGGTGTGTCCAATGTTGGATTGCTTTTGCGCGGCCTGAAGCGCCTCGTCGAATCTTGAATTGAAATCATCCTCCTCGAACGTAGTTCCCTTTTCTTCGAGGTAAACCCTGATCAGATCGCGCGGTGTTCCGTATGTGTCGTAAAGCTTGGCAATATCTGTGAAGAGTGTGTCGGAGGTCAAGTTGAGCTCGTCGAGTTTCTTCAATCCTACAGTGACCGTGTTTCCGAATCTTTCTTCTTCAAGCCGAACCATCTTGCCGATGAATTCGCGCTGTGCCTCAAGCTCCGGGTATGCGGCGTGCATCTGATCAATGACGAAATCGCACACTTTGAAAAAGAACAGATCTTTCAGACCGAGGTGCTCGCGGCCGTGATAGATCGCGCGCCGCATTATCTTTCGCAGAACGTAATTGCGTCCCTCATTGCCGGGCAGGATCCCATCTGCGATCGAGAACGCAGTCGCCCGTGCGTGATCGGCGATAACGCGACAGGTAAATTGCTGGCTTTCAGATAAAGACTCGTAAGAACTCATTGAATTGATTGTAACTCAACGACTGGAGCGCAGGCATCCCTCACCGCCGGCCGCTACCACCCAAAAGGTGCAGGCCCACACCAGCCAGCGCCGTATAAATCCCGTAGCGGCTGATATCGGAAAAAGGCTGGAGCGAATAAGTCTCTGTGATGAACGCCCATACAAGCAGGACACTTGATGCGGTAAGCACCACTGAGCCTGTATATTGCAGCAGCCTTTGCGCCGCTTCGGGGCAATTTCCATATATGTACCGAGCGCAAGCTGGATCAACGACGAGAACAAAATGTATATGTGCCGCGAGCGCATCAAAAGACGCAGCTCCCCAGGAAATCGATGCGCATGAACTTACCCGTAGTCACGAAAACCACGAACATCAACACGCCGACGATGAGATGAAACCAGAACACCGGTTTGTAAATGGAAAAGCACCTCATTATTATTTTGAAGTCTTACGAAATCAAACCAGTGAGGTAAGTTGATGAAAGCCGGCATTGTTGCCCTCGTCCTCATCGTCATGGCCGCCAACGCACGCATGATGTATTCGCAAACGGATAAGTTCAAAGCATTCGACGCGGTCTATCAGAAAGAGCTTGCCGATGCCGGAATTGTCGGCAGCAGTTTTGTTTTTCTAAAGGACAACAAAATAGTTTTCGAGCGGCATTACGGCTTGGCGAACGTCGAAAAGAAACAAGCCGTAGACGCACACACGATCTATCACTGGGCGTCGAACACGAAACAGTTCACCGGGATCGCGATCATGCAGCTTCGCGATCGCGGGCTTCTGAAACTTGATGATCCGGTGACGAAATATCTTCCGGAGCTGCGCGATGTTCATAACAAGTTCGGATCGATGGATGACATCACGATCCGTCATCTGATGACGCACTCCGCAGGCTTCAGAAATCCGACGTGGCCGTGGGACAAAGGCGAAGATTGGGAGCCATTCGAGCCGACGGAATATTCGCAGCTCGTCGCGATGTTTCCGTTCACAGAGATCCTGTTCAAGCCTGGCAGCAAATTCAGCTACTCAAACCCGGGCATCATTTTTCTCGGCCGCATTATCGAAAAGCTCACCGGGGATGACTATGAAGTCTACGTCGATAAGAACATCCTGAAACCGCTCGAGATGTATTCAAGCTATTTCGACGCGACACCTTATCACCTGCTCAAATATCGTTCGCATTCTTACTACATGCGCGATGGGAAACGAACCGAAGGCCGGTTCGATGCGAACACCGGAATCACAGTTTCCAACAGCGGATTGAACTCTCCCATCCGGGACATGCTCAAGTATCTGAATTTTTTGATCGGGGATGTCCGAACCGGGAGCGGTGGCGACCCGGGTATTTACGATACCGTTCTCAAACGCTCTTCACTCGAAGAAATGTGGAAGCCGCAATTGCCGACAACGGCCGATGCAAACGGCAATAACGGTTTCACGACCGACATTGGCTTGATTTTTTTTCGAAATCGAAAGAACGGACGAACCTTCCTAGGTCACGGCGGGGATCAAAACGGATTCATCAGCTATATCGATTTTGAACCCGCGTCACGGCAGGCATCAATAATCGTTTTCAACACGAACGTCATCTACCCGGACAAAACGCCGGCTGAAAAAGACGTCGTAGGTCGATTGCGGACGGCGATTCAGGCGTTGTATTAGACTGGCCTTCTCATGCGCTCCAGAGCACTATCGCCGGGTGCGGATTTGCTACTTCCAGCAGCTGCAGGCCCACCCGAGTGACATCGTCGTTGGGCCTGCGCTTCCGCCGAAAACTAATCTGCGAAACATACCGACCCCGTAAGGGCGGCGCGAAGATTAATCCCGTCGGCGGTGCTGCCGTTGACGTAAAGAACACCGGTCGCCGCCGCAAACTCCCCCGAGCTGAGGTTGGGATCGATTCGGTTTATCGCAGTGAACAAACCGTGGGCCGTGTCGAATATCCCAACGTTATGCGTCACTAAGATGCCTTCGGACGTAATCACGCTCAAGTCATCGGTAAACGAAAAGGTAAGAGGCTCGGGTGTTGGAGTAAAGCCACTGGTAAACATCGATTGCGTCGAACCGTCGAGCCTGCCGCTTTTCGATATTGTACCGCTCGTCGTGCCGTCAAGGTTGTTGGTTATTCTCATAACTCCGTGCACGTTCTTGCAATCGTTAAGTGCCGACGCTTTTGGTGCGAACAAAAACAAACTCATCAATGCTGTGAAAACAGCCACTGTCAGTATTCGTGGTTCTGGTTTGATCATTTTTCTCCTCAATTTCAGTACATGCCCTACTGGATATCTAACTCATTCGATAACCGAACATCTCGGCTGCCTAGTAGTGCAACCTTGAACGATTAGCTTTTGAGCTCGCAACGATCTTTTGATCGGGAATCAGTTTGGGCGAAAAAGCACGTCCAATCTTTCGGCCTGCGTGAAATCTGTATTCTTTTCTTATTCCTTTCGGCCCATCTTCCTCAAAGTAAGGTGCTAAAATGCGAATGGTTTTACAGTCATGCCGGAAGATTACGGAGAAATATACGAGTTCGACGGTTTTCGTCTCGATGTGACGGAACATCTCCTAGTGCGCTGCCACGGCAATCAGAAAGTGCAGCTTTCCGATAAGGCGTTTCAGACTCTGTGCGTGCTCGTGAGAAACGCCGGGCGTTTGGTTCAGAAAAGTGAGCTACTAGATAAAGTTTGGGCGGATTCGTTCGTCGAAGAAAACAATCTGAACAAAACGATTCATGCGGTGCGGCGAGCGTTGGGCGAGAGCAACGGGCAACAGTTTATTGAAACGATCAAAAAGCACGGTTTCCGGTTCGTCGCTGGAGTTCGCCGACTTGAACTTGTTGAGACAACCTACCCTCGCTTTGAATCGAATAACGGAGTCGGAAAGTTAGGAGACATCCCAGATTTTCCCCGAGAAACCACGATAGCCGAGAGGGTGGCTCAGACCGACGCTGTCGAACTCCCTGCCACACCACACCTGATTGCTCAGATTTCGGCGGAACGCGAATTGTCACCGAGTAAGTTTCAGACCGAGCCTGGTCATCTGGTTAAGTACCTGCTACTGATCGTTGCAGTGGCGGTGATCTCAATGGGCTTTATTGGGATCTATTTCTACGCAGGTCAGGATGCAAGACGAGGACAATCTATCGCTATTTTACCGACCAAACCGCTCACCACAACTGTCCGCGATGCGATCTATGAGGTCGGGATCGCGGATTCACTGATCCACAAGATTAGCGGAGCTAAAGACCTTGCCGTTCGGCCGCTAAGTGCGACTCGCAAGTACGTAGAAATCGAACAGGATGCAATGCTCGCCGGAAAGGAACAGCAGGTCGATTACGTTCTTGCTTCGAACTACCAGTTACACGACGGAAAGATCCGCGTGACGGCGCAGCTCTTTGATGTAGCGACTGGACAGATCGAAGGAACATACAAAAGCGAACACGACACCGCCAACGTGTTCGGGATGCAAGACGCCATAGCAGGTGACATCGCGAATCTGTTACTCGCGCGCTTTGGCACGGGCATCAAGAGTCGACCATCAGACCGCGGCACGACGAATGAAGAAGCTTATCGCCTGTACATGGACGGAATGTACTTGTACGACAAGCGCACTGTGGCTGATGCGACGAAGGCAGTCGCGAAACTGGAGCAGGCTACCCAGTTCGATCCGAACTATGCCAAGGCATGGGCTGGAAAAGCGCATGCGCACCGGTCTCTCGGAAATTTCGGAGGCAGCCTCAGTCCCCATGAAGAATATCGAAAATCAATGGAGGCGTTGAGAATGGCGTTGGCTTTGGATGAGAATCTTGCTGACGCTCATAGTGCCCTATGTGAGAATAAATTCTTCTACGAGTGGGATCCTGCCGGAGCCGAACTAGAGTGTCGTCGCGCTGTTGAATTGGATCCTAACTCTTCGGTTGCTCACGAGATCTATTCGCGCTGCTTATTGGTTACCGGCCGGTTTGACGAAGCGATTTCGGAGGCAAAGGTCGCGATAGATATCGAGCCCGCCTCGCTTTTCAGCCAGCGAACCTACGGGATCAGCTTGTATTATGCGCGTCGGACGCCCGAAGCCATCGCCCAGTTCAAGCGGGTAGTCGAATTGGATTCAAATTTCATCGCCATATACCACTGGCTGATTAATGCGCTGCTCTCGAACGGGAACGAAGCTGAAGCTTCTAAATTTCTAATGACATCGCTGGAGTTGCAAAAAGCGGATCAGGAAACACTTCTCGCTTACCAGACCGCGTATCAAGGATCGGGCTGGGCCGGGGTAGGCCGTGAGCGGGTCAAGAGATTTGATGAGGATAGAATCCGCTCCTACTTTCTGGAAGCATCGTTGACGGCGTATACGGGTAACAAAGATAAAGCATTTGAATACTTGGAAAGAGCGTTTGAACGACGTGAGTGGGGGATTCCATATCTACAAATAGATCCGAGTCTGGATAGCCTCCGATCCGATCCACGGTATGACGACCTAGTCCGGCGCGTCTCTGCACGGTGACTTGATGCAGTCGCCCGAGAAAACAGATTTATTTTTCTGAATTTGAATAAGCTAGGCAGCGACGGCCCCGTCACGCATCTTTTCCGGAGGAGCGAGCTTCACTGCTTTTTTCATGACCGTCACCATCTTCCCCTGTCAGTGATGCCGCTTCGTAGTAGACGCGTTTGATGGAAGGAAATCTATCGCGGATGGCGAGCTCGATATTTCTAACGGAGTGCCGAAGCTGCACAGCCGTAATTCCAGGATTGAATTTTAGCTCTAGTGTTGCGGCAACATCGTCCGGGCCCATATAGATCGTGAGCAGCTTGGTCACGCTCGCGACATGAGGATCACTCTCAGCGGTTTCCGTGATGCCGCGCAGCGTCTCTGGGTCGGCGGCCTCGCCGATCGGGGCTTATGAGCTCACTAGTAGCTCATATTCGCTATCTTCTTGCGCCCAGGACATCTCGTTTTTCACGGCACAAGATTAACGCGCCGCATCAAGTCGGCAAGCCGCGGATCATCCCGAAGCGGGTCGAAGATCGGCTCCACTTTAAGAAACCCTAATTGCCAAGCTCGCTCGTCATAAGCTTTTTCCAGCCACTCGAACGCTCGGTCTTTTTCGCCTAGAGCCGTGTAGATCAGGGCGGTTTCGATTTGAGAAACCGGCTGCTTACCTGTGTGAGGATCAAACTCTTTGAGAATCGCTTCCGCTTCGGCGTGCTTTCCGGCTGACGCATACGCGTAGGCAAGAAGCGCTCGCATGCTCGGATTTTGGTCGGACATATCAGCCACGATCTTGAATTCGCTGATCGCCTGATCGCTCTTTCGCTGCTGCACGTAAACGAAGCCAAGAAAAATGTGCGCATCGAAAGCCTTGGGATTAAATTCCAACGCCTTTTGAAGTTCTGCGGCTGCTTCATCGAAACGACGTGCACGATAAAGCGCCAGTCCGAGATGAGACTGCGCGCTCGAGGAGAGGGGTTCGAGCGTCAGCGCAATTCGTGCCTCTTCGATCGATTCGTCCAATCGTCCCATGCGGGCGAGATGTTGCGAGTACCAGGAGTGAGCAAGCGAGTAGCTTGGATTGAGACCAATTGCCAGTTTGAAATGCTCCTCGGCTGCGGGCCAGTCCCAATAATAATCGTCTAAGACAGCGGCGAGAGAGGTGTGGGCCTCAGCCAGGGCGCCATCCAGCTCCAGCGCTTTCTCGGCAGCGGAACGAGCCTTCGGATGTGATTCCTTTAACGGCCAAAATCCATAGCTGCCCAGCAAGTTGTACGAATCCGCAAGTCCTGCGTAGGCCAGTGCGTAGCCCGGATCGATCGCGATCGCTTGTGAATAATAATCGAGACTCTTCTTGAGGTCTTCGGGCGTCAACTTACTCCAAAAGAAACGCCCTTTTAGATAGAGCTGATATGCCTCGGTGTTAGCGGTGTATTTCTTTGTAAGCCGATCTCGTTCCTCGCCGCTCAACTGCAAGGCCAACGCGGTAACTATTTTTTGCGAGATGGAATCCTGGACTGCAAAAATATCGGTGAATTTTTCGTCGAAGGTTTCGGTCCAGAGCGCCCTGCCGTCTTCGACCCGCACAAGCCTCGCCGATATTCTGATCCGCTCACCGGTTCGTTGGATGCTGCCGTCGAGCACCGACTCCACGCCAAGGTCCCGTCCTGCCGCCACGGCGTCCTGCTCCAGATCCATGTACCTTCGAACCGCACTGATGGGCAGTACCGTGATCTGCCGAAGCCGGCTGAGCCCCGAGATCAACGTGTCGCTCATTCCTAATTCAAGAGCTTCGTCCCGATTCTCCGCGACGATCGGCCTGAACGGAAGCACGGCGATCGATTTCCGCGTACCGATGACGGGTGATGTTTGCGGCCGGTCCGCATTCCGAAAGTAAAAAAGCAGACCGCCGACAACGATAACTGCAAGCAGCGCGGCCAGAAGGACAGTGCGATGGTTCGGAAAACTTTCCCTGGGCGGTCCAGTGGGTATGTCGGTCGAGTTTAAATCGATCTGCGACGGCGGCGCGACTCCATCAATTTCAACTTCACCCGCTCTCGCGTGCCCCGACGAATTGATCGCCGGCGGCGGATGCGTTTGCGTGCTTTCCGAAGTGGCTGGCAACTCTTGAACGATCGCCGCTCCAACTTTTTTTACCTCAGCGATAAAACGATAGCCACGCCCGGAAACGGTCTCGATAAACTTTGGGGTCTTCCGGCTATCACCTAATGCCTGTCTAATCTTGGAAACGTTGTCGGCCAGGTTGCCTTCTTCAACGAAAGCGTCCGCCCACAGCATTTCCATGAGGCGGTCTTTCTCAAGCAGGTGACCGCCATTTTCGACAAGAAGGCGGAGCGTCTCGAACGCCTTCGGAGTTAGAGCGACCACCTCGCCGTCTCGCAGCAGTTGATGCTCGGTCGGATCGAGTAGATATCCGCCAAACTCAAAAAAAAATTTTCGATTTTCGCCCATAAAAGCTGGACTTCCCGCCACGAGAACTTTCCTAGAAATAATCGAGAAGTTTCAGAGGACTTAAGAAACGCCCCGAAAGTATAGTCCACATCAAGCGGGACATCGCTTTCTTCGATGGTCAGCTTTCGAAGACGAACTTAACACATTGCAGGGGCATGTCGAAGAAAACGAAACCCCAGCCCGGCGTCAATCGTCGCCAGCCGGCAAACACGCGAATGACGACATCGCTAAAAAATTAAGAAAAGGAGCAAAGACAAAATGTTTACGAGAAAACTTTTCATCGCATTGATAATCGCGGTAGTGACTACGATCACGGCGTTCGCCCAAACCAATAACCCTCCGCAATGGACGAGTCCGACAGGCAGCTGGGAAGGTGTCGTAACTAACGTTGGTGGTGGTCCACCGCCGTTCAGGGTCCTGATGAATTTCACTGCTGATGGTGGCTTTACTGGAAGCGGTGACGGGGACAATGCCGTTGGCAGCCCGCAATATGGAGTGTGGGAACGAATTGGCGGCAAAAGCTCGCGGACGTATGCCGTTACCTTTCGCCAACTGTTTTACGCCCCAGATTCCAGCTCAACGGGCCTCGGAACGATCCAGCAGACAGTCATCTTGAACGAGTCCGGCGACACGTGGAATGGGCCGTTCGTCGTAAGGATCTACGCCCCGGACGGCACCCTCGTCTTTACTGGTGGAGGCACGGCAACTGCGCACCGGATCGTATCGGAGCCGCTTCTCTAGGGCAACCGGATAAACTTCCAGATACGGTGGCGGCTGGCCCGCCTGAATGATCGGCGAGGCTCTGCTTAGCCGTGAGTCCTCCAAAAGACGACCGCGTCGAAATCGCTTCAACGATTTCGACGCGGTTTACACATGTTAAACGAGTTCGTTAGACGGCCGCTGGAATCAGCTAACCCCACCCTTCGAATCCCAGCTTCCCTGCAGCTTTCTCAACAGCACGATCTGACCGCCGTGGTGCGCGCTGTGCGTGTTGATGTTGCCGATCAACGTTGCCCATGAGATCTCGTTCCGAGGCGGAGCGAGCTCGTCGAATTTCGATTCATCCGCCTTGCCGATCTCTTCGCGCCATCCATTCATGATCGCGTCAAAACGCGCCGCTTCCGCTTCCCAGCTCTCGGTATCACCTTCGTCAAACGTCGCGTCGTTGTCCGCAATTTTGTATTCGAAAGCCTCGCCTTTGAAACGTTGCAGGTATGCGTTGTTGTAGTAATTGAGATGATTGATGATCTCGTGGATCGAATTGTCCGCGCCCGCGGGTTTCCACGCGGCCTGCTCGGCGGTCACGCCCGCGATCGCGTTCTTTGTCGCGACAAACCATCCATTGTCATCGAAGCAGTTCGCAAATTGATCGAGCAAGATGTCTTTCGTCATTTGAACCCCCTTGTGTTAGTTTACGCCTGAACTATTTCCCAGAATTCATCCTAACAAACCACCCTGGAGAAACTCTATGAAGCGAAGATCCGCGATTGCATTAGTTCTGTCCCTCTTTGTCTTTTGCTTTGCCGCACATGCTCAGATCACGGTGATCAAAGCCGGTAAGATCGTCGACCCGGAATCAGGCAAGGTCGCGTCGAATCAAACAATAATCGTCGAGAATGGAAAGATCACATCGATCGGTTCCGGCGTCGCAATACCGGCGAATGCGACCGTCATCGATCTTTCGAACAGCGTTGTGCTCCCCGGCCTTTTCGACATGCACACGCATCTTTGCATGGATGTGCAGGCGGCACGCGATGCGGGACACTATTACTACACCACGCTAAACGATCCCGACTCTTTTCGTTCGATACAGGGCGTCGTTAATGCCCGCACGATGCTCGAGGCCGGATTCACGTCGGCCCGCGATGTTGGCAACGAGGGCAACTATGCCTGTGTCAGCGTTCGGCGAGCGATCCAACGCGGGATGATCCCGGGACCGACATTCCAGACCGCGGGACGGATCATCGCTCCCTACGGCGGACAATTCCACCTTCAGCAGGACAAACAGAATTTGGCTGAGCCCGAATATTTCTTTGCCGACACGCGGGACGAGATGGTCAAGGCGATCCGTCAAAACGCACACTACGGCGCGACGGTAATAAAGATCGTTGTTGACGATCAGCGCTATATCTACTCGGCCGAGGACATCAAGTTCATGGTCGACGAAGCGGCCCGAGCGGGACTGAAGCTTGCCGCACATTGCTGGACGCGGGCCGGTGCGCACAACGCGGCGCTTGCTGGTGTTACTTCGATCGAACACGGATTCGACATGACTGACGAGGATCTCGCGATCGCAAAAAAGAATGGCGTCGTGCTCGTCGGGACGGACTACCTCGCGCTCGACAGTACACCGAAGAATCATCAGCAGTGGATCGATCGTCTAAAGCGTGCGAACAAACTCGGAGTGACGATGGCGTATGGTACCGACGCGACCGATGAGAAAGCCGGTGAGACGCGTGGTTCAGAAGCGATGCGGGGAATCCATCCGTGGGTCGAGGCAGGAATTGCTCCGAGGGATATTCTTCAGGCGATGACGATCAACGCCGCACGGCTTATGGGTGTCGAGAAGGAACGTGGTGTGCTTCGACAGGGCTTTGCTGCCGACATCATCGCCGTGCCGGAGAATCCGCTCGAGAACATAAATACGTTGAAGAAGGTCTCGTTCGTGATGAAGAACGGAGCGGTGATAAAGAAGTAGTTTTTTGAATCACCAACCTCGATGGATCTCCCACCGATCGACTATCTCGCCGTTCTCGATGACGTGATAATGCGAATGCTGCGCTGCGGTCAGGCATGAATGGTTAGCCAGAATTCTTACGCGATCTCCGACCTTGTATCGATCGAACGCATCGTTCTCATCCGCCTCGATCTCGCCGTGCTCTTGCGATAAGCCAGTCACACGCAATCCGGTTTCGTGTCCATCGACATCAAGGACACGACCATAGCCGCATGACGGATCGAGTCCGACGGGCCCGCGATCTTTCGACAGCGCAATTCCGCCGGCGTCGATCACCATCCGCGTTTTGCCTTTGTGGATCACCGCCGCAAGAACGGTGAGCGCGGTGTCTTCGAATGAGCAGCTTCCGAGTGTCGCCTGATAGTTGTCGAAGAAGATGTAGTTGCCGGGACGGATCTCATCTATTCCATCGAGATGATCGATCGTGCTCATCGACGGCGTCGAGCCGATGCTGACGGTCGGAACCGCGATTCCCTGGCGGCCGATGCGTGTGGCGAGCTCGACCATCGAATCACGTTCATGCCGCGCGACTTCGAGAATGCCGTCTTTTGTTTTCGCGTCGTACGAGTGCCCGGCGTGAGTGAGGATGCCCGCGAAGTTCAGATTCTTGGCGTCCGACAATAGTCGCGGCACCTCGATCGCCTCTGCTGAGTCCGGCTCGACACCGACGCGATGAGTTCCGCAATCGATCTTCACGAATACATCAAATGTCACACCGGCCTTTCCCGCCGCTTCGTCGAGGGCCTGGACCGTATCGGCGTCGTCGGTAAGAAGACTCAGCTTCACACCGCTTTTTAGGATATCGATCGCGTCGGCGAACTTTCCCTGCTCGATCGGAACGGCGTATGTGATGTCGTTGAATCCGTGCTTCGCGAACGCACGTGCTTCGGCGAGTGTGGAAACAGTTATCGCTCCGTTATGTCCTTCAGTCTGGATCCGAGCGACCTCGATGCATTTGTGGGTTTTGATATGTGGGCGGAGACGGACGTTATTGCGGCGAGCGATTTCCGTCATTCGCGCGGCGTTGTTTCGAACGCGGGTGAGATCCAAAAGCAGCGAAGGTGTTTTGATCGTCTGTAGGTCCATTCACTCTTGCCGATTGTCTTTGCGTCCTTTGCGAGCTTTGCGTGAAATTGGAATTTTTTCACGCAAAGCTCGCAGAGGACGCAAAGACAAAAGAGAAAAAATCGCTCGGGGCCGGATCTACATTAGAGTAACTTTTTTGCCTTTTTCACGACGTTGTCGACAGTAAAGCCGTAGTCCTTAAACACATCCTCCGCCGGAGCAGACGCGCCGAACTTATCGACGGCGAGCGTGTCGCCGTTGTCTCCGACATATTTTGCCCAGCCGAGCGAGACACCGGCCTCGATCGACAGACGTGCCTTAACTTTTGCGGGCAGGACGGATTCTTTGTATCTCGCATTCTGCTCGTCGAAGAATTCCCAGCAAGGCATCGAGACGACGCGGGTCGGGATTCCGGCGCTATTCAATTTTTCACGTGCCTGCATAGCGAGGCCGACTTCGGAACCGGTCGCGATCAGGATCAGTTTTGGACTAGCCGCGCGTCCGGATTTGTTTTCAGCTTCCGCGAGAACATAGCCGCCTTTATGCAATCCACGCGCGTCGGCGAATTTCTTACGGTCGATCAGCGCGACCTTCTGTCGAGAGAGTGCGAATGCGGTCGGCCCGGTCTCACGCAACAACGCGGCACGCCAAGCTTCGCGGACTTCATGGGCATCGCATGGGCGGATAAGCGCGAGATTCGGAATCGCTCGCAAGGCAGCAAGATGCTCGACGGATTGGTGCGTCGGCCCGTCTTCGCCAAGCCCGATCGAATCGTGAGTGAAGACAAAGATCGTCCGGATGTGCGACAACGCGGCGAGCCGGATCGCCGGACGCATGTAATCGGAGAATGTCTGGAACGTTCCGCCAAACGGGATCACGCTTCCGTACAAAGCCATGCCGTTCATCGTCGAGCCCATCGCATGCTCGCGGATACCGAAGTGGATGTTGCGATTCGCGTAACGGCCGGCTTCGAAGTTGGACGACGATTTGATGTACGTGTTGTTCGACGGTGTAAGATCGCCCGAGCCGCCGATCATCTGCGGGATCGTGTCTGCGATCGCGTTGATGACATCGCCGCTGTAAGCACGAGTCGCCTTTGCTTCGACGTCGTCGAATTTCGGCAGAGCCTTCTCCCAACCTTCGGGCAGACGATTCGTACGCGTCTCCTTCAACGTCTTTCCAAGCTCGGGAAAAGCCTTCGCATAATCTTTCACCGACGCTTCCCAATCCTTCTCGAGCTGAGCGCCGCGCTTCACCGCGGTGCGGAAGTGCGCGAGCGCGTCCTTCGGAATGTAAAACGATTTGTTCTCCGGCCAGTCGAGATTCCGTTTCGTTTCCTTTACCGCGTCTTCGCCCGGTGCGTCCGAGTGCGCTTTCGAGGTTCCCTGCTTCGGCATTCCAAAACCGATGATCGTCTTGACGCGAATTATCGAGGGCTTGTCGGTGACCGCCTGCGCATTTCGTATCGCATTCTCGATCGCTTCGGTATCATTGCCATCCTCAACAACCGACACGTCCCAACCGCATGCCTCGAATCGCATCGTCACGTCTTCGCTGAACGCGAGCGATGTCGGGCCATCGATCGTGATCTGATTGTCGTCGTATAGATAGATCAGGTTACCGAGTTTCAAATGCCCCGCAAGCGAAGCGGATTCGTAACTCACGCCTTCCATCAGATCGCCGTCCGAGCAGATGCAGTAGATGAAATGATCGATCACCTTGTGACTCGGCTGATTGAACGTCGCTGCGAGATGGGCCTGGGCCATGCCCATCCCGACACCGTTCGCGAAGCCCTGTCCGAGCGGGCCGGTCGTGATCTCGACACCGGGCGTCAAAATGTTTTCCGGATGTCCCGGCGTCTTCGAATGCAGTTGGCGGAATCGCTTCAATTCATCGAGCGGCAGATCGTAACCCGTCAGATGAAGCA
>JBDTMK010000036.1:0-15241 GCA_039934315.1 Pyrinomonadaceae bacterium
TTCAAAAAAGACTGGCCGGAAACTTGGGGCAACGTTAATGTAGGTGACCGCAATTCGATCTTTAACCGCCAATCATCTCTTTGGCGATATCGTGAAGTCCTGCCTGTTAGAAATGCGGAAAACATTGTGTCTTTTGGTGAAGGCTGGACACCATTGATCAAGGTCGACCGGCTTGCGGCTACTCTTTCCGTAAAACTCAACTTGTTCATCAAAGACGAAGGGCAGAATCCGACGCAGAGTTTTAAGGCACGCGGGATGACCGCTGCGATCTCAATGGCAAAGGAACTCGGTGTGAAGAAGGTGGCCGTGCCTTCGGCGGGCAATGCAGCCGGTGCGATGGCGGCCTACGCAGCTCGTGCGGGAATGGAAGCGTTCATCTTCATGCCGTCGGATACACCGCGGGCGAACATCGTCGAGTGCCGGCAGACCGGTGCGAATGTCACGCTCATCGATGGTCTGATCACAGACTGCGGCAAGATCGTAGCGGAGCGAAAAGAAGCCGAAGCTTGGTTCGATGTGTCGACATTGAAAGAGCCGTATCGCGTCGAAGGAAAAAAGACGATGGGTTATGAGCTTTTCGAACAGCTGCGAGTAATGCAAAATCCAAAATCTAAAATCCAAAATTTACCAGACGTTATTATCTACCCAACGGGTGGCGGAACCGGGTTGATCGGAATGTGGAAGGCGTTCGACGAAATGGAGCAGATGGGATGGATCGATTCAAAGCGACCGCGGATGGTCACAGTTCAATCCGAGACATGTGCACCGATCGTTCGAGCGTTCGAAAACGGCGAGCGTTTTGCGGATGAGTTCGACAACGCATCAACCGTCGCGTCCGGATTGAGAGTGCCAAAGGCGATCGGGGATTTTCTTATAATCGATGCGATCCGGGCATCGGGTGGAACTGCGGTGTCGGTCACTGACGACGAATTGCTGGTCGCCGTCGGCGAGATCGGAGCCGCGACCGGGATCTTCGCGGCGCCTGAAGGTGCCGCCTGTTTACCAGCGTTGCGAAAACTGATCGAGCAAAACCTCATCGATGAAGACGACAATGTCGTGCTCTTTAATACCGGGGCCGGCGTGAAATATCTCGAAGCGTTCGAGTAGATCTCCCCATTCAAAGACGGCTCAGACGGCCGCCATCAACTCGTACCTCCGCACCCTGTACAAACTTCGCGTCGTCGGATGCGAGGTAGGCGATCGTCGCCGCGATGTCTTCGGGTTTTCCTACATCGCTTGGATTTACCTTCTCAATTCCAGAAATTACATTCGGATTATCCCAGAGCATCGGCGTATCGACAGCGCCGGGCAGGACAGCGTTCACACGAATGCCAAGCGCCGTTCCCTCGATCGCCGCCGAGCGAGTCAGCGATACAAGTGCGGCTTTAGCCGCGGCATAAGATGCGACAAGCGGCTGCGTCTCGATCGCGTGCACGCTTGAAACATTCACGATCGAACCACCGTTGGTCATTCGCTTGAAAGCCTGCCGGATAAAGTAGAACGCTCCTATGAGATCGATGCTCAGAACGCGTTGCCAATCCTCAGTCGTGTGCTCCGTTATCGGCTTGAAGATCATCACGCCCGCGTTATTCACAACGACATCGAGACGCCCGAATCTTTTGATCGTCTCTTCGACGGCCGCGTCGACTTCATCCTCGATCGAGACATCACACCCGATTCCAACAGCATCCGGCGCACCCGCGCGGATCACTTGCTCGGCGGCTTCTTCTGTCTTCTTTTTATCGAGATCGAGCATTACTACTGCGGCACCTTCTGAACCGAGTCTGATCGCGGTCGCGAGGCCGATACCTCCGGCGGCACCGGTCACGATCGCGACTTTATCGGCGAATCTCATCAACGACTTCTCCCGCCCGATGCATTCGCTGGCGAAGTTGCTATCTCGTCGACGTGGCTACGAGCGTCGTCACGAACCGCGTCCGCCCAACCCTTGTCGAATTCATTCGGCATTACGACCGGCACCTGCAGACAGATACTCTGTGTCGGAAGCACTTCGCGCCAGTCTGCGATCAACTGTTTGTAGGCCTTCCCGACGGGCCTGATCTTTCGATCGAGATCATAAAGCCCGACCGAGTCGACATCACCCTTCTCGACCCGGAGAGCGTGGATCCAATCTATCTGGTCGGTAAGCGAATACCATGTGAATCCGACGACAGGAATACCGTCGTTGCGCACCCGCAGAACGTTCGCCCACTGCTTCCAAAGCCAGTTGACCGCGTCTTCGCCGCTGTCGCCTTCGCGCAGATTAGTTTCGGTATGCATCACGGGCAGGTGGTAGCGGTCGTAGTACTGCCACGTAATGCCGTCGTAACCCAAAACCTCACCGGCTGCGCGAGTCATACCGTCTTCCGATACGCGATGCTCGTTCGTCGCGTAATAGTCGTTACCCATAATGCAGTGCTGCTTCAGGTGATTGCCGAGGAAGAAATGATATTCGTCACGGGTCATCCCGTTGTCCATCAGGAATTCGTACATTTCCGAATCGACGCGGCGGCCATAATTCAGATCGAGACTAAGAAATCGTTTCGAGTTATTTATCTCGGCAGGTTTGATCGCCGCGGGATTCTCCGCGTGAAAATACTCCGAGGATTCGCTCTGAATAAAGATCGCGTCGGGACGAACTTCAAGTATCGCCATCATCGAAAGTACGTTCGCCTTGACGATGTGTTTGAGAGCGGTTACGAATGCGGCATCTGAGCTCAGCTGCTCGTTCCACCAACCGTAACTTGCGGAGAAAGTCGCACAGATGAACATCTCATTCACCGGCGTGTAGAGCTGGATCCATGGGAATCGGGCGGCGAAGTCTCTGGAATACTGCGCGAACAATTCGGGGAATTCTGGATTTTGAAAATTGCCGATCCAATCGGGAACGCCGAAGTGGCATAGCTCGGCAAGCGGCGCGATGTTCCTTCGCTTGAGCTCGTTAAACGCTTCGTCTGTAAAAGACCAATCGTACTCACCCGGGCCGCGGAAGACGCAATAGAGCGGGACGCCGTATCGGAGATAACGGATCCCCAATTCTTCGACGAGAGCGAAGTCTTCGCGCCAGTGTTCGTAATGGCCGCACTTCTCCAGTTCGTCGATCCTAACCCGCCCGCCGTCGATGGTCGGCGAGCTATTTTCGATTCCCGTGGCAAACAAGAATGGAGATCTCATAGACTTGTTTTGATACGCACCGGGAATCACATGCAAAAAGCGGGCAAGTTCATTTAGCCCGCCGTTTCGGTCTAGTTTTCAAAATCGGCTCGTTGACGGTTGGTACCTGGGCAAAGACTCCAAGCACGA
The DNA here is from genome assembly GCA_039934315.1 of Pyrinomonadaceae bacterium. Taxonomy (GTDB): domain Bacteria; phylum Acidobacteriota; class Blastocatellia; order Pyrinomonadales; family Pyrinomonadaceae; genus OLB17. Next base: position 3,304 of record JBDTMK010000036.1, read on the forward strand.
TCCACCACTTTTTATTTCGCAGTTTCCAGATGTGCAAACAGTTTCCCTTCATGTAGCCTTCGTCGCTGTTGTCGAACTGGCATGGGTTCCACGTGTAAGCCACGTCCGCCGCTTGGAACAGCGCGACCTTTTTGGGAAAGTCGATCGAAAGGTAATCATTCATCGCGACGACGACCTTCTTCTTTCCTATGATCGGCGGCATGTTGTCCCGCAGCAGGCGTACATCGTCGGCCGCAAACTTCTCGTACGCACCGCCAAGCCGTGCGCCGCTCATGCTGGTACGGAGAAAGCTCATCGAGGAATCCGCCGGTGACCGGCCGCGCTTGTTGATGTCTCGCGACTGTTTGCCCCGGCTAGGCTGATTGGTTTCGGAGAAGGGAAGTTTCTCATGCGCGATCGTAATGTCGAGACTCGCACGAAACCCGTCTGCCCTCCGTTCCCAGATGGTCACATACTGTCCGAATTTCGCTAGTCCCTCGCTCTTTCCTTTTTGATAGAGCCGCCAGTTTCCCGTCGTGTATCCGAGCAAGCCGTTCGCGGCAACGTCGGAATACGTCGTACTGCGCGAAAGGACCAGCGAGGGATCGTCTTTGTTCGCATCCCAATACTGCTTGCCGTTAATCGCTTCGGGTTGGAAAATGATCGCGTCATCGCCGAGAAATTTCAGAAACGCAGCTCGCATTCCATCGTCTGCGACCATCTTTTCAAATTTGCGCTGCGTGTCGAGAAGAGGCTGTAGTTCGGGTTGCGAAAACGCCGACCCTGCAAAGATCAGAATAAAAAGTGTGCAAATAAACTTAATCATTTTAGCTAAACCTTACGCGCCAACTCTGCCAATTCCCAAACCGGTGTTCTGTAATGCAAGTTACATTTGCCCAGTTGCTTCGGGCCGGACAACTCTCGTAATGGTTGGCGGAATCTGATATTATTTTTCGCTGGACACCTATCCTGCGTAGATAAAACATTATGTTCAGCGACAATTTCAGACGCGGCGAAGGAAAGGGCAACGGCAAGACCGGCTCGAAAGCCGTCTCAAAATTGGCCGATCTCGGATGGAAGGCTTTCCAGGCTGTTAACAAGGCGATTCCTGAAGGTCAGTCTATACAGCCCTCCTGGGCCGCCGAGCCGCTACTCAAATCTTACGAACGCACGGCGCCTCCCCTTGGCTTTCCGCGCGAGACGGATTCTCTTTGTCCTTCGTGCGTAAAGCAGGTTCGTAATGGTGTGATCTCTGGTGATATCCCGCTCAACATTTTGATGGATTCGCATCCGGGTGAGATCAAGGCCCAGATCGTGGAGGAGAACGGCGAGGTGCTGATGCGGAAGACCTGCCCGACACATGGCGAGTTCGTCGATGTCCTGGCTACCGATTCTGCATTTCTCAAGCGGATCGAGTCGCTATTTTACGGACGCGATTTCAAGGCTGCCGAAGACAAACACGTTCACCATCACGGGACATCCGATATCAAATTCGGCCGCGGCGCCGTTCTGACCGTCGATCTCACGAACCGCTGCAACATGATGTGCAATCCGTGCTTCATGGATGCGAACCAGGTCGGCTACGTGCACGAACCGACTTTCGAAGATACGAAAGCGATCCTCGATCGTGCGGTGTCGTTCAAGCCAAAACGGCAGATCATTATTTTGTTCTCAGGTGGTGAGCCGACACTGTCGCCATATTTTCTGGACGCGATCGCTTACGCGAAAAAGATTGGTTTCTACCGGATCCTCGCGGCGACGAACGGAATTCGTTACGCCGAAGATATTGAATTTTGCAAAGCCGCCAAGGAAGCGGGGCAGCACGGCGTCTACCTGCAGTTCGACGGGACGAACGAGGCGGACAACGAGCATCGCGGGGTCGGTAACCTGTTCGACGTCAAGCTTAAGGCGATCGAGAATCTCGCGTCGGTCGGCATCAAGGTGACGCTCGTTACGACGATCGTCAATTCGTGGAACAACAAGGGCATCGGCAGCATTGTTAAGTTTGCGGCGGAGAACATCGACAAAGTTCAGACGATCGCATTCCAGCCGGTGAGCTTTACGGGACGCGATGAAGATATCTCGGATAAGGATCGAATCGCGCAGCGCTACACGCTCGCCGGCATGACTCACGATCTGAAAGAACAGCTCGACGGAGTCCTCGAACCGATGCGCGATTGGTTTCCGCTATCGAGTTATTCGGCGTTCACATCGGTGATGGACATGCTGCAGGGCGCCGACGCACCGTGGGGATGGTCATCATGCAACTGCCATCCGAATTGCGGGATCTTCACGCTGATGGTCGTCAACAAGAAGACCGGGCTGACGAGATCGCTGTTCGAATTTTTCAACTACGAGCGATTCATGACGGACGTCGCGACGATTACGGATACGGCTCGCGGGAAGAAGCTGACGATGGCGCAGCTCGGGATGGCGATCATGCGAAACTACGACGCCGGAAAAGCGCCGGACGGATTTCCGATCTCGCAGATTATCAACCTTTTCAAACCCAGCTCCGCAACATCGAACTCTGACCGCAATGACCGAATGAAGGTTGAGAAATCCGACGATGACGTGTGGCGTGTTCTGTGTGTCGAAGGGATGTGGTTCCAGGACCTTTTCACGTATGATTTTCGCCGCACCGAGATGTGCGTTATTCCCTACGGCACGCAGGAAGGCGAGATCTCGTTTTGCGCATACAACACGGGCGTCGGCTGGCGGCAGATCATCGAAGAGATGCACAAGACCGCTTCTCTCTCGGAGTGGTACCAGGAAAACGGCCGCCACGCGGTCTATGCGAAGGGTAAGGAAGTCCCGGGTATTCAGAAGACCCGCTCGCTCTCGCTACCTGTGATCGCCAAGGTTTTGGCAGAAGATATCGACAAGCCGTCGGTCTCGCCGTATTTGGTCGGTGACGAGGAATATGAGAAAGTCGGTGCGCAGTAAGAATTGCGATCAAGGGAGAAATATTAATGCCAGATGAAAAAGATATAGCTCAGGCCAAACGGGCGCTCGAACAGAACGAACGAGAAGGCCACACAGCCGAGATAGAAGGTGACCATCCTGAGCACTCGCCGCAGCCCGGAAAGAAAACGCCGCAGACCGACGCTATCGATAAAGATGCGATCGACGAAAGCGGTAATCTGCTCAACGACGACGGCAAGGACGAGAACGACGCGAGGTGAAATTAAGTTGTCGATGATAACGCCCCGAGGCTCTTATAAGCCTCGGGGCTTTTTATTTGTTATGGGATTAGATCAGTGCAGAAAGCTTTCTTAGGCCTTTGCTAACGTCTGTTCCGAAATGTACACGCAAAGCACGTCGCTCGCGATCCAGCAGCACCTGAAAATCTCCGCGAGCCTGAGCCGCTTTGACGATACCGAAAGAATATTTTTGTCCGGGTACCGGGACATCCACGTCATCGTCTGACGTGATCTGCAGAAAGACTCCGTTGTTCGCACCGCCTTTGTAGGCCTGCCCCGTCGAGTGAAGAAACCGCGGTCCAAAACCCAGGCAAGTGGCCGCGAGAGTTTTATCTAATACCCCTTCACGGATCGCCTGCAGCAGCCTTTCATTTTCGGACCGCATTTCGATATAAGCGAGGAGCGCAAAATAATCCTTCGCAACAATCCGTACGAGGTGCGCTTTCAGATATCCGGCAAGGGAACGAGTGTCGCCGACGATCTCATCCAGAGCAGAGATGTTCGCATCGTTGCTGAATAGCGCGATTCCGCCCTCTTCAAAGAATGGAGCTTCGTCCGGGAGCGAACCGGTCCGCTCATACTCGTCCGTGATCTTCCGCGCTTCGATTTTCGCCGCTTCGACATCGGGCTGGTTAAAAGGATTGATCTTCATCACTGATCCGGCAACCGCAGTCGCAAATTCCCAGCGGAAAAATTCTTGGGAAATGTGATAGAGAGTTTCAAGCTCGATGCGGACTACGGGGTGTCTCTCTCGCTCAATTTCCTCGAGACGTTGATAGACGGCCTCGTCGGTTGCTGCGCCCTTCAAACCAAGATGCACAAAAACGCGGTCGTTGTTGTAATTCTCGGCGTCTATCATCGGCTCACGATCGACAGGGATTATTGCGACGCCCTTCTTCCCGGTCGACTCGGCGATCAATTGCTCGAGCCACGCGCCGAGATCGTGAAGCTCGGGCGAAGTGAAGATCGTCAGTTTATCTCTTCCATGTTGATGGCAGACGCCGAGGACCAGTCCGAGAAGTGCGCCCGGATTTGCAATCGCGTCGGCGGCTCTGCAAGCATCAACCATCTCGGATGCGCGCTGCAGAAGGATCTCAACATCGAGACCCATCGATGCAGCGGCGGTCAGCCCGAACGCGGACAGCGCCGAGAACCTCCCTCCGATCTCCGGCTTTCCGTAAAAGATGTGTCGAAAGCCATCGGCCTTTGCGATCTGTTCCATCTTTGAACCGGGATCGGTTATCGCCACAAATTGCTTTCCGGGGGTGTCGGAAATCTGCGAGACACGATCGAAAAAATACTGCTTGAAGCAATTTGGCTCGAGTGTCGATCCGGACTTGCTGGCGACGATGAAAAGCGTCTTGGCAAGATCGAGTTCTTCTTCGACCGCTTTGACCTGCGAGGGAACCGTGGAGTCAAGAATGTGAAAGTTCTTTTTCCCGAAAGTTATCGCCAGCACTTCGGGGCATAGCGACGACCCGCCCATACCCATTAGCAAAACGTCTCGGAATCCCGCCTGTTCGATGTCCGCGGCCAGCTCGCGATATTTCTCAAGATCCTGGAGCTCTTCGACGACAATATCCAGCCAGCCCAGCCATTTCGCTTCGTCATCGCTCGTCCACACGCTTGCATCGCGAGACCACACCCGAGAGATCTTGTCCTCGCTGGTCCATCGCCCGGCCCCAGTACGTACATCGTCGTCGATCTCGGAAGGTAGAGAATAAGAAATGGAATTAAGGGACATAGTTTTTTCTGTGCTCTAAGTTCTGTAAATCTATTCTGACGAAAGCCAAAAGCGGGGGCAAGCGCACCTTCCGGAGAGTACAACAGTCCGAGCCGAAATGATTTTTAACACAGAGATCGCTGAGCCCGCGGAGAAAGAAGTTTGTCAAAATTCTCCGCGGTCTCAGCGATCTCTGCGTTAAGAACTCTGTGTTACAAAGTTTCGCGGCCAAGCCATTCCAGCAGCATGTGTTCCTGCTTGTGAAAAGCCTGCTCCGGCTTTTCGTTCCGCGCCATTGGGAGCTTGAAGAACACAGACAACTGTTCTTGAATTCCGCTTTCGCCTCGCTCCTTCGCAAGATCGAGACATCGTGCGATCTCGATCGCAAGCGGCGCCGCGAGGATCGAATCCTTGCAAAGAAAATTTACTTTGATCTGCATTGGCTGCCCGAGAAAACCGGAGATGTCGATGTTGTCCCACGCCTCTTTGTTGTCGCCGCGCGGACGATAGTAGCGAATGTCGACAAGGTGATCCTCCACCGTGTAACCGAGAATGTCATCGAGCACCGAGCTTTTGGTTTTGACCTTTGCCGCAAGCGAGTCTTCGTTCGACAGTGCGAGGCCGTCGCGGTTTCCGAGAATGTTTGTCGAGTACCAACCTTCTACCTTCAATGCTCTGCTTTTCAAAGCTGGGGCGAGAACGGTTTTTATGAACGTCTGTCCCGTCTTCCCGTCTTTGCCGGCGATGGGGACTTTTCGCAGATCAGCAAGCTCGATCAGTGCCGGAACATCGGCAGCGACCGAAGGCGTAAAATTTCCATACGGAATCCCTTTGGTCATCGCCGCGTAGGCATAGAGCATGGCGGGCGATATGTCCGGAGAATTCTCATCAAGCGCCTCCTCAAAACCGGCAAGCGAGTTGAAGATCTCGTTTCCTTCCACGGCCAACTTTTCCGTCGATGCGAGATTGATGACGACGACCGAGTCGCACACTGAGATAAACTCGCGTAAATTTGCACGCAGCTTCTCGATCGTCTCGCGATGCGAAGAATGCGATAACAGATTCTCGCCGTCGATGTTCGAAAGAAATTTCGGATCACCGATCGCGGGCCAGGGCTTTATCGTTCGCAATCCATCTTCTGCAGCGACGAATTGTTTGTGAGTTAGAACGTCGTGTTCCCCGGCGGCTTTCGCGAGATGCTCGCCGAAGAGGTCCCAGCCCGCAAAGACAATGTCGGTATAGGCGGCCAGACCTTCGACGCCGAGGTTCGCGAGCGGCAGGCCCTCGGTTCCGACGACCCCTTTTTTTAGAAGGTCGATACCCGCGGCCATCGTGGTCCCAACAGCGCCGCCGAGACCAACAACTGCGATTCCAAGTTTTCGCTGTGTCATATGAAAAGGGAAAGCTTACAACAATTCAAGAACTTGGCCAGGCTTCCCAAAAAACGCCGTCGCTTTCGAGGTGCAAAAGTCCGTGCGTAAGCAAGGGCGATATATCCAACATTGTGCATATCACCCTAACCGCGGGCGGTTGCGTCTTGACTCGAAAGCCGCTTCGCCAATTCTCGTTTCAACAACTTTCCCGTCGGGCCTTTTGGGATGTCATCGACGAAATGAATTATCTTCGGGCATTTATAATCGGCTAGATGTTCTCGGCAGAACTCGATCAAGGTTTCCTCGCTTATTTTCTGGCCGTCTTTCAAGACAACAAATGCCGCGACTTCCTCACCATACAGGTCGTCGGGCACGCCGATCACAGCGGCATGAGCCACGGCCGGATGGGTGTAAAGCAGGTCGTCGATCTCACGCGGATAGATGTTCTCGCCGCCGCGGATGATCATGTCCGACTTGCGGTCGGCGATGTAAAAGAAACCGTCCGCATCGCGATAGCCGATATCGCCGGTGTGAAACCATCCGCTTCTGAATGCCTTCGTCGTAGCTTCCGGATTTTTGAAATAGCCCTTGAGGATATTCGGACCGCGAAGTACGATCTCACCAAGTTCGCCGTCAGGCACTTCGTTGTCATCCTCATCGAAAACCTTCATCTCATTTCCGATCGGCTTGCCGCATGATCCGGGCCGTCTAGATTCGTCGGGCGGATTAAATGTCGAGCGGCATGTCGATTCGCTGAGACCGTAACCTTCGATAACGAGCACGTTGAATGTCTCTTCGAACTTGCGCAGCACCTCTGCCGGAACCGGCGCCGAGCCACACATGGCGAAACGAAGCGATTCGGATTTTGGATTTTGGATTTTGGATTTTAAATTTTCGGGCTCGTTGCTAATTGCTAGTTGCGGATCCCTCAAAAGCATCGACAGCATCGTTGCGACGGAACCGAACGACGTGATCTTGTATTTATCGACGATGTCCCAAAACCGCGAGCCAGAAAATTTTGGAGAGACGACTGTCGAGCAGCCGGCGTAGAGCGCCGTCATCGTCGTGACCGACACCGCGTTCATATGAAAGAGCGGCATTATCGTCAGCAGTCGATCGTTCTCCGTGAAGTTCATCCACTCGGCTATCTGTCGTGCGTTCGCGATCAGATTTCCGTGAGTGAGAAGACAGCCTTTCGGTTTACCGGTCGTACCGGATGTGTAGATGATGATCGCGTCGTCGTCGATGCCGAGATCTACCGAGTCGAGGGTGTCGGGAAAGTTGTTGGCGATGGCGACATCATCGAAGACAACGCGGCGATACAGGTCGGTACCCCCTGCATCAGCGGGAGATATAGGGCCTTTCGCTGAATCACCGTCATTCGATGTCGAGTCTCGATCACCCACTGACGCAGGTGGTACTGACTGTGCGCGGCCATGTGCCGAGGTTGACAGTATCGGCAGGAACTCCGACCCAACGAGCATCAACTTCGCCTCTGAATTACCTACGACCCATTCGATCTCTTCTTTCTTCAAAAGCGAGTTGACGGGCCCGGCAAGAGCACCGATTTTCCAACAGGCGAAATACGCGAAGATGTATTCAGCAGAATTCGGCAACAGCAGGCTGACTACATCGCCTTTTGCGACGCCGTTCGCACGTAGCATATTTGCCATCCGATTGACCGTGCGATCGAATTCCCGGTACGTCCATTCACGCCCCTCAGCTTCCGAAAACAGAAACGTCTTTTCCGGTGTCGTGCTGACCCGCTGCTCGAGCAGTTCACGGACATTTGTTGGCGCGTGCATCGGTCTATAATACGATGAATTATCCTGATCTATGAATGCGTTCGGTCCTGCTTAGTGATACATTTATCACGTTTTACCAGTTCGACAGACCAAACACTCTCTTCAGGAGAAATAAGTGAAAACATTTAAATATAGTGCGGCCATTGGCATCGGAGCGTTTCTGTTTGGATGCGGGAGCCAGGCAAATACAAATGTTACCGTCAGTGTGAACAAGGCCCCATCGAATGCAGCTAATGCAGCGGCGACTACGGTAGAAACAGCAGCGACGGTTGCTACTGTCGCTGATGAGGCACATGCGACGGGATCGCTCGCAACGCCGTCCGACGCGTATCGGACGGCCTACGCCTTGCGTGAAAAGAAAGACCTCGCCGGAATGAAGCGCGTCCTTTCGAAAGATATCATCCAGTTCCTCGAGATGATGGCGGAGAGCGAAAAGAAAACCCTCGATGATGAGGTCGCGCAAATGTTTGAAAAACCGCAAGCTAAAACCGTAGAGGTACGGAACGAGAAGATCAAAGGCGATCGAGCATCGGTCGAGTATCTCGACGAAACCGGCGAGTGGGACATTATGGATTTCGTAAAAGAAGGGAAGGATTGGAAACTCTCGCTTCCGGATAAAGATTCACCGGAGGCCCCGCCGAAAAAAGGGAAGTAAAGCAAAAGGCATGACCAAATTCCGCAGTTTTATCGATGGCGAATGGCTTGATTCGGCTTCCGGCCGCAGCGCACCGAACATTAACCCGGCAAATATCGACGACGTGATCGGCACGATAGAGCTTGCCTCGCGCGAAGAAGCGCGGCGTGCGGTCGAAGCGGCTTACAATGCCTTTCGCGGTTGGAAACAAACGCCGGCGCCGGCTCGCGGTCGTATCGTTGCTAAGGCAGCGCGTCTGATGGAAGATCGGAAAGAGGAGCTCGCCGCGGCGATCACGCGCGAGGAAGGCAAGACGATCGGCGAGGCGCGAGGAGAGACACAACGCGCGATAAATGTCGTCGAATTTTGCGCCGGCGAATCCCGGAGGATGACGGGCGAAACGATTCCGTCGGAACTTCCGTCAAATTTTGCTTACACGATCTATGAGCCGCACGGCGTCGTGGCATGCATCACTCCTTGGAATTTCCCTATCGCCATTCCGGCGTGGAAATTAGCTCCGGCGCTCGTCGCCGGAAATACCGTCGTCTTCAAACCCGCGACGCTGACGCCGCTCACGGCGACGTTGCTGACCGAGATCTTTGTCGATGCTGGCCTGCCAAAGGGTGTGCTGAACCTGGTGCTCGGTTCCGGGTCCGAAGCCGGCGATGAGATCGTCAATCATCCGGCGCTTCGTGCGATCTCGTTCACCGGTTCGACCGAGACGGGACTAAAGCTTTATGCGCAAGTCGCGCCGCGCGGCGTAAAGATGCAGGCGGAAATGGGTGGTAAAAATCCAGTCGTCGTGATGGACGATTGCGATATGGAGCTGGCCGTCGAATCGACTGCGCAAGGCGCGTTCGGGTCGACGGGACAACGATGTACCGCGACCTCGCGCGCGGTCGTGATCGATAAGGTCGCGGATGAGTTCGTGCAAAAGATCGTCGAACGCGCGAAGAGTTTCAAGCTCGGGGCTGGTGACGATCCGAGTAACGACATCGGCCCCTCTGTCGACGAAGGGCAATTCAATACCGTCTTGCAGTACATCGACATCGGCCGCGAAGATGGTGCCGAATTATTGTGCGGCGGGAAACGTGCGAACGGCGATGGTCTCGCAAACGGGTACTTCGTCGAGCCGACGGTTTTCGACCGGGTGACAACTGATATGCGGATAGCCCAGGAGGAGATCTTTGGACCGGTCCTTTCCGTGCTTCGCGTGAAAGATTTTGACGAAGCGATGCGTGTCGCGAACGATTCCCCGTATGGGCTGTCGTCGTCCATCTTCACTAATGACACGAATCTTGTTTACAAGTTCGTCGATGAGATCGAGTCCGGTATGACACACATCAACTCACCGACGACGGGCGGAGAAGCGCACATCCCGTTTGGCGGGATCAAGAACACCGGCCTGGGTGCTCGCGAACAGGGCTCGACGTCTTTGGATTTTTACACTGAGATGAAGGTTGTGTACGTGGACTACACGGGAAGGAAAAGAGAAGGGAATCTATATTAGGTCGCGGTTCTGTTTTGTTCGTGTGAATTCATATGAGTTAGTGGTCCCGGTCCCACTAGAAGAACTGAAACCACTCGCCCACACGAAATAACACGAAAGACGACCGATCAACAATTTATGAAACTAAAAGCACTCTTTGTCGCCCTCGCGGCGTCATTCATGTTTTCGGCATGCGTGCCGCCGGCGAATACAAATCAAACGTCGAATGCAAATTCGAACACCACTGCCTCAAACGCGAAATGGGACGCGTATATCGAGCAGTTTCTGACCGATTACTTCAACGCGAATCCGACGTTTGCGGTCATTCAGGGCCGACACGAATTCGACGGCAAGTTTCCGGATTGGTCGCCAGACGGCCTGAGCAAGGAGATCGCACGGCTGAAGGCTGAACGAGAAAAAGCTTCCGCGTTCAAAGCTGAAGAGCTCGATGACAGGCAGAAATTCGAACACGATTATCTGCTCGCGCAGATCGACAAGGATCTCTTCTGGCGCGAGACCGCGGATCAGCCACACATCAATCCTTACTTCTACTCCGACGCGATCGACCCCGACGTATATGTTTCGCGTGAGTACGCGCCACTCGAAACGCGGATCAAGGCATACACCACTTACGCCAAAAATGTTCCAGCCGCACTTGAGCAGGTCAAAGGGAACTTAAAGCTGCCGATGGACAAGAACTTGATCGCGATCGGACGACAGACGATCGGCGGGCTGGCCGATTTCTATGAGAAAGACGTGATCAAGATCTTCGAACCCGTTGCCGATCAGCAATCGCAAACTGATTTCAAGGCGGCGAATGCCGGGGCCGCGAAAGCGATCCGCGATTTCGACGCGTGGCTTGGATCGCAGGAGGCAAGTGCGACGACGAGCTTTGCGCTCGGTACCGATAAGTTCAAGGCGATGCTCAAGCAGACCGAAGGCGTTGATATCGATCTCGCTCAACTTGAAGAGATCGGCAAAAAAGATCTGCAGCGAAACCTCGACGCGATGAAAGTCGAGTGCGATAAATACGCACCCGGAATGACGCTGATCGAGTGCAGTAATAAAGCGTCCGAGCACAAAGCCGAAGGGACCAATGTCGTCGAAGCCGCGACTACCCAGCTTGCCGACCTTCGGAAGTTCATTCAGGAAAAAGACATCGTTTCGATTCCGGGGACGGAAGAATGCAAGGTGAAACAAGCTCCGCCGTATAAGGCATGGAACTTCGCGTACATAAATATTCCCGGCCCGTACGAAACGAATCTTCCCTCGATCTATTACGTCTCGCCGCCGGATCCAAAATGGGATAAGAAAAAGCAAGACGAATATGTTCCGGGCAAGGGCAGTCTGTTGTTCACATCGGTTCACGAGGGCTATCCGGGACATTTTGTGCAGTTCCTCCACGCGAATCGATCCAAATCGAAATTCGGACAGGTCTTTGTCGGGTACGCGTATGCCGAAGGCTGGGCTCATTACACCGAAGAGATGATGTACGAGGCGGGACTCGGCGCGAATGATCCGGAGCTGCACATCGGGCAATTGCAGGAAGCTTTGCTCCGTGACGTGCGTTTTATATCCGCGATCGGAATGCACACGAAAGGGATGACGGTTGAAGAATCGAAAAAGATGTTCATCGAACAAGGACTTCGATCAGAGGGTGAGGCCGAGCAGCAGTCGAACCGCGGAACGTTCGATCCAGCGTACCTCAATTACACGATGGGCAAGCTGCTGA
>JBDTMK010000037.1:0-14526 GCA_039934315.1 Pyrinomonadaceae bacterium
CGTAGCATCCAAAAAGACTCCCACTGCAAAAACAATGTGCACAAGTGCGGTCGCGACTCCGCCCAGGATTGCCAGAAAAAAGATTGAGTCAGCACCGACCATATAATCACTTCGACATGTCCACAATCTCTTCGAATTCTTCTCTTGTTACGGGTGAAACGGACAAGCGGGAAAGCTTTACGAGCTTCATCTCTGCCAGTTTTGGATTCGCTTTTATCGCCGCGAGCGTCACTGGATTTTTCACGGACTTGCCGGCTTCGAGTTCGACCGCGACCCATGATCCTTCGTCCGCGGTCGGATCGGGAAACGCAGTTTTCGAAACCTTTGCGAGACCGACGACGGCTTTTTCGCCGCCCGAATGATAGTAGAAAACTTTGTCCCCCACCTTCATTTCCTTGAGATTATTCCGCGCCGTAAAGTTCCGCACGCCGGTCCAATCCGTCTTCCCTTCCTTCTGAAAGTCCGAGAACGAATAAGACTCTGGTTCTTGTTTGACTAGCCAATGATTCATAGTGGTGAGTGGTGAACTGTGAGTTAAATCCGTAACCACGCCTATTGCTTATAAGTTAAGTTTCGCTTTGCTGTCTTTGTCGATGCTGCGAGCATTCGCTGGAGCTCGACACAGTCGGTAATAAGAGAATCCGCTAGCTTACTCTGCAGAATATCGCTTTCTCTTAACAATCGCAGCCAGTAATTGGTCTCGGAAGCTTCTTTCTGAGCGATTGAAAGCTTGTGAATAAAATCACTTTTCGATTGAGCTGAGCAGCCTCTTCAACGTTAGCGCCACCAGATGTTCCCGACCGCAGGACCTGCTTAGCAAGAGTATATTCGCGGCGCTCGTCGACAAGGTACCGATTCAACCTTACCGTTCGTAATGCAAACGCGAATGACTTATCACGTAGGAGACTGTCTTTCATGCGACGCGTAGCTATTGGCGGTTTACGCCTCTAATTTAGTCACATTCATAATTCATCATCCCACTCACCACTCACCACTCACCGTTCACCGCTGAGAACAAGCTACGCTTTCTTCTGCGCTTCCGCCGCTTTTTTGTTGAGCCACTTTGCCCAGCGCTCGATCATTGGCCTGAAGGGTTTGAAAATTTTCGCGCGAATGCTGCCCTGCGATTGCTGCTCGCTCCAAGTTCGCAAATTCTTCTCGGCGTACTGCCTGATCTGAGGCTCGAGGTTTTGTTTCTTGACGGAATGCTTGAGCGTAAGGTGATAATGCTGACCCACCAGGGAAAATATCAAACCGGCGAGATTGCCCTTGAATGCGCTTTTCGCCATCCATTTTTTGGCAAAGCCTTCGGTTGGCTGGAGCAGCGCTCCCATCGACATCTCGAGCCATGCACTCTGGTTTCCCTGCTTTGGATGATAGAGCCCCGGCAGGTCGCCCTTTACCGGCACATTAAGATTCTTCAGACGCGGATCGTTTATGAAATCGACGAGCTTTACCTTTTCGATCCCGCGAAGGTGTTCGATCGGTAGGAAGTCGAGAGCCTTTCTGATGTGATGGTCGGTGTAGGCAGGCATGGGAATCCCTGCCTGGTTTTCAATCCTGACTTTGGTGATCTTTGCGGTCTTTTGACCCGCAGTCTGTATTGCCATAACTTTGGACTAGATTGTAATTGGAAAGCGGGTATTAGTAAATTCTGCGACATATGTGTGGACGAGGCGCCACAATAACGAGGTTTTCTTCTGACGCAGAGTCCGCAGAATCCACGGAGAACCCTTGATAAGCCTCCCTGGCAGATCGTGGCACGTAGGTTGTAATAGATTTTTCGGAACGATTGGCCTTCATGAATCAAACAACGATCTCACGTGAAATCTCGACCGTCGGAGTTGGTCTCCATACCGGCGTGGATGTGAATCTCAAGCTCAGGCCGGCACCGGAAAACACCGGTTATGTATTTGTCCGCACGGACCTGGATAATTTTGAGATTCCCGCGTCCGCGGAATACATTTCGCACTGCAGCTATGCGACAACGCTGATGCGGCGCGGCGTCGTGCTTTCAACATGCGAGCACCTTCTCTCTGCTCTTCGCGGCAGCGCGATCGACAATTGTTTTATTGAGCTCGACAATATCGAGATCCCGATCATGGATGGTTCAAGCGAGGATTTTCTCGAGCTGATAAAGAATGCCGGCGTGAGCGAGCAGGACGCGCCGCGTCGTCATTTTCGAGTCCTAAAAAAAGTCTCGCTCGATCAGGACGGGCGTCGAATGTCGATCGAGCCGTCTGACAAGTACGAAATTGATTGTGCAATAGATTTCGCACACCCGTTTATCAACAAACAGTCGCTTCATTTTGTTTTTGAAAACGGCTCGTTCGGACGCGAGATCGCCTCTGCCAGGACTTTCGGCTTCACAGCCGAGATAGAAATGCTTCGTAGAGCGAATCTCGCTCTTGGTGGCTCGCTCGACAACGCGATCGTACTCACGCCTGACGGTATGCTGAATGAAACTCCGCTCAGGTTCGACGACGAATTTGTCCGTCACAAGATATTGGATATCATCGGCGACTTTGCGCTGCTCGGTATGGCTGTCCTGGGGAAAATCACCGCCGATAAAAGCGGCCATGCCGTGCACGCCGCCTTGATGAGTAAGTTACTAAAAACTGACGGAGCGTGGGAGATCGTTTAGATACGCGGTTGGCCAGTTTTGTAATTTAGATCAGCCCCAAGTACCGCCGATCGCGGCGACACTAGGCGTGGACGCCTTCGTCCCAGTCGTTTCAGCAATTGCCTGCGCCCGGGCGGGCGCCTTCTTAGTTCGTTCCATGAACTACATCCCAGTCCGGGGTGTGAAATATCCCCTCTTTGTCTATCCGCTGATAGGTGTGGGCTCCGAAATAATCGCGCTGGGCTTGAATCAAATTCGCAGGCAAGCGAGCGGACGAATAAGCGAGCAGGTAGTTCAGCGATGCCGCCAACGACATACACGGAACTCCGCGCAATTGAGAGATGTTAACGACCATATATAACGCCCCTTGGTTAGCATTCAGATGTCCAACGAATTGTTCGGAGACAAGCATGTTCTCCAGCCCAGGTTCTTTCTCGTAAGCTTTCCGAATATCCTCGAGGAGAGCTGAGCGGATAATACAACCCCCGCGCCAGATCTTCGCGATCTCGACCATGTCGAAGGCAAAATTCTTTTCAAGCGACGCCGCCTTTAAGAGAGAGAGTCCCTGTGCATAGGTGATGATGAAGGCAGCAAAAAGGCCCACGCGGATGAGCTCCACCGAAGCTTCATGGAAACCGTCCGGCACCTCGGTACTGCGATTCCCGAAATCATATTTCTCCGCCGCTAAAACACGCTCAGCTTTTTTAGCAGATATCTGCCGCATCGTGACCGCAGAGTCGATCGTTGGTATCGGCACACCGAGAACCATCGCGATTTCCGATGTCCATCTGCCGGTTCCCTTTTGGCCGGCGGTGTCGAGGATCAATTCGACGAGCTGCTTACCCGTTTCTTCATCCGCCTTGCGCAGAACCGTCGAGCTGATCTCGATGAGAAAGGAATTCAGTTCGCCCTTATCCCACTCAGCAAATAGATCCGCGATCTCGATATCCGTTTTTTGAAGTCCCCGTTTTAGCAGATCGTAAGATTCGGCGATCAGCTGCATCAAGCCATACTCGATGCCGTTGTGCACCATTTTTACGAAATGCCCGGCCGAGCCATTACCGACATGCGCTGCACAAGGTTCGTTATTAACTTTCGCAGACGCCGCTTCGAGCATCGGTCGAACGTGTTCATAAACTTCCGCCTTGCCGCCGATCATGATGCTCGCACCGTGTCGGGCGCCTTCTTCTCCACCGGAAACGCCGACGCCGAGAAATTCAATGCCCTCGGAATTCAACAAACTTTCACGCCGCTCCGTATCAGCGAAATGCGAGTTGCCGCCGTCGATCACAATATCGCCCTTCTGCAAAAGCGGGCGCAGGTCATGGATAATCGAATCGACAATAGGGCCGGCCGGAACAAGCAGCATTATCCTTCGCGGCGTTTCCAAACCTGCGACAAAGCTTTTTAAATCGTTTGCTGCGGCGACTGAAAAGGCCGAGCCTTCTTCAACCAGAAGCGCGCGCTTTCGGTCATCGAGATCGTAGCCGACGCACGAGAAACCGTGCTCCGCAACGTTCAGAAGAAAATTTCGCCCCATCGTTCCGAGGCCGATCATGCCGAATTGTGCTTGTCCCATATTGAAGAATTATACGTCCCAGATATCCGCCTTCGCGACTTCGTTGTTATACATCTCCGGTGTCTCATCAAATGTCCACCACGCGCTCAGCACCTTTTGTGCGAACGCCCACTCCATTAGCTCCGTTGCGTGGATGTCGAAAGCGCTTGCGAACGCGGTGATTACTTCAACGAGACGGACTCCAATGTCAGATCTGTGTTCGTTCCACGAATGAAAGTTATTTAAGTAGACCGCCACGTCATAACCCATATGGCCGATTATTCCTTTGGGATCAATCGCGAGGAATGGCGAACGCGTCGCACTTACGATATTTCCCGGATGAAAATCGCCGTGCAGATAAAGAGTGCGGGCGGATTGCCCCGACAATCGGTCGTAGATTTTCAAAGCCTTCGCCGCATAGCCGGCAGGAAACTCTGTTGAGGAATACCTCCTCAGTCCGTCAAACCAATTATCTAAAGTACCAATTCCAGCCGTATCGCGTGGAGGCGGTGAAAGGATAGAACGTAGTACTTCGATCGCAGGTTGGGTCGCCGCGGTCTCGTTTTCCTTGAACATCTCGGCCAGGTTCTCACCGGGCAAGGCATGCTCGAGCAAAATCGCGAATCGGCTCGTGTCCTCGGCGATGAGTCTCACCGCTCCGTTTCCATCTCTGTGTCGCAGAAAAGAAGCCTCACCAAATATCTCGACCGTGTCGAACGGTGGAGCGATCTTGAGCACCATCAACTCGCCATCAGCATGCAAGGCAGGTGCGACAAAATTATACTCTCCTGCAGAAAACGGCTTCTCAATCTTTATCGACCAAATGCGCTCGAGATCTCCGACGTTGCGCTCGAGATCTGTCAGCCATCGAACGCCTCGCTCCCCGCACATTGAGGTGACGTGTGTGATCAGTTCATCGGGCAATGAATCTTTAAAGGTTGCGTTCATCGAACTTGACGAGCTTAGCCGCTGTGTCTGATTCTTATCAAATGTTAGATCTGCTAACGGCCGTGCGGCCGACGACCTTCCTTAATCCTCAGAAGCTGCGTGATCATCTGGGTCTCGATCTGACCATTGCATCCGAGACGTTTCAGCATACCGGTAGCTTTAAATTCAGGGCGGCATACAATCTTGCTCTGAATGTTCCGAATGACGAGCTCCTGACAGCCTCGTCGGGAAATTTCGGCCAGGCATTGGCTTACGCATGCAAGCTGCTCGACAAAAAGTGCACCGTCATCATGCCTGAGACCTCGGCCCAAGTGAAGATCGATGCAGTCTGCTCGTACGGCGCGGTCGTAGATCTTATCGACGTTCGAAAGGTCGCACGCAACGATCGTGTCGCGCAACTTTCAGCCGAAATGCCGGGCGCGTACTACGCAAGCCCTTACGATGATGCATTCGTGATAGCAGGCAACGCCACACTCGGTGATGAAATTTGCACAAAGGATTTCGATGTTGTGATTGTCCCTGTTGGCGGCGGCGGCTTGATCTCCGGGATGGTGACCGCTCGCGGTCGAAGCGACTCGGAAGTGGAGATAGTCGGCGCCGAACCCGTGCTCGCAAACGACGCGGCCCGCTCGCTAAGGGCGGGCGAGATAGTCCGCAATGAAAGCGAGCCGATGACGATCGCCGATGGTGCGCGAACGATCTCGGTAGGAAACCTGAACTGGCCTCTGATAAAAGAAAACGTCGCGAGGATAGTTGAAGTGTCGGACGAAAATATTGGTGAGGCCGTTCGGCTCTATTTTGGCCTCGCCAATCTGAAATGCGAGCCGACCGGCGCGTTGTCGCTCGGAGCATTACTCGAAGGAAAGGAACAATTCGCGGGTAGAAAGATCTGCCTCGTCGTCAGCGGCGGCAATGTCGACGCGGAAGTTTATAAATCTATACTCAGCAGGGCCGTTTAGATTCCCCTTTCTCTCACCTCTTCGACGAACGTGACTCGGTTGATCTCGTGCAGAGTCGTCGCGCCAGCGAAAACTTTCTTAACCGCTGATTCGCGCAACGAGGATAGTCCTTCCCTTTCCGCCTGGCGTCGAATCTCCGAGCCCGGCCGACGTTCGATGATCATCTCGCGGATCGGATCGGACATATCAAGCAGCTCGTGTATCGCGGTTCGCCCTCGATACCCCGTGTGATTGCAGGCGTCGCAGCCGACATTGCGATAAAACGAACGGGAGCTCACGTCCTCCGGTCGCAGGCCAGAGCTAAACAGGTCCTCACGCGTCGGTTCATACTGCCGCTTGCACGTCGGGCACAGCAGACGAACGAGCCGTTGTGCTAGCACGCAGTTCAGTGCCGAGACGAAGTTGTACGGCTCGACGCCCATGTTCAAGAAACGTCCGATGACGTCGATAACATTGTTGGCGTGGACGGTCGTGAAAACAAGGTGGCCTGTCAACGCAGATTGGATGGCGATCTGCGCCGTCTCCTCGTCTCGAATTTCTCCGACCATGACCTTGTCCGGATCGTGACGTAGTATCGATCGAAGGCCTCGTGCAAAGGTCAGTCCCTTTTTCTCGTTCACGGGAATCTGCATGATCCCCTGCAGCACATACTCGACAGGGTCTTCGATCGTGATGATCTTGTCTTCTTCGTTACGGATCTCGTTCAGCGCACCGTAAAGCGTCGTCGTTTTACCCGAGCCGGTCGGGCCGGTCACGAGGACCATCCCGTAAGGCTCTTTGATATACAGGCGGAAACGCTGGAGATCTTCCGGGTCAAAGCCCACCACGTCGAGACTTAGGTTCTTGAATTCCTCCGAGATCTGCTCCTTGTCGAGAATACGGATGACGCAGTTCTCACCAAAGTTCGACGGCATGATGGAAACACGGAAATCGACTGTGCGGCCCTTGTATCGAACGCGGAAGCGCCCGTCCTGGGGGACACGACGCTCTGCGATGTCCAGCTCGGACATGACCTTGATACGCGATATCAACGTCTGGTGATATGCGATGTCGATCGGATCTACCTTGGAATAAAGCGCACCGTCGATTCGAAATTTCACACGCACATCGTGATCGCCGGCTTCGATGTGAATATCGGACGCCCGCGATTCCATGGCGTTGTAGACGATGGTATCGACGAGCTTGATGATTGGCGACATGTCAGAGTCGGTCGCAAGCCGATCCAGATCAAGAACCTCTTCGCCCTGCTCGGTTTCCTTTACAAGCGAGATCTTGAAACCCGACGCGGCTTCCTGAAGAACACGCTGCGTCGCATCGCCTTTCTTGAGTACAACGTCGATCGCACCCTGAGTTGCGATATACGGAACGATCCTTACATTTAGAGCGTTCTCGAGTTCGTCAAGACGCTCAAGATTGGTCGGATCCGCCATCGCGGCGTGTAGATCCATCCCATCCCGCTTCAACGGTACAAAATGGTTGCGGAGCATCATTTCGACCGGGATCTTTGCGAGCTCTTCGTAATCGATCGGTGACGGCTGGTCGGCTGGCAGGAGATCAATGTACGGGAGCCGATAGCGCCGCGCGAGCTGCTTTGCTTCGATGACTTCCGGCGGTTCGTTCTCAAGAAAATCCGAAAGCTCGATCCGCGGCGACGATTTTGTAAGGGTGTTCGGTTCAGTACTCATTTAATTTTCTATTTCCTTCCGCCCATCGGTCCGGACGAGATCGTCTCGATGATCGGCAGATAGATCGCGAGCAGGATCGCAACGACCACGCCGGCCATGAAGATAAGGATCACTGGCTCGAGCAGCGTAGTCAATTGTTCAAGCTTAACCTCGGCTTCGGCATCGTAAAATGCGGCGACTTCGTCAAGCATCTCCCGCAAGCTGCCCGATTTTTCACCGATACCGATCATGTCGAGCCCGAGGTCAGGGATCCAGTTCGCTGTCTCAAGCGCTTCCGTAAAGCCACGCCCTTCGCGAATCAATGGAAGCACCGCCTGACTCTTCCTTCGGAGAACGAGGTTGTTGAGAGCCTGCGACGCGATGTCCCATGAATCGGGTACGGTGATGCCGCCGGATAACAGTGTCGATAGCGACCGAGCGAGCTGAGCCGTGGCCATCTGCCGTACAAGCTCGCCGCCGATCGGCAATTTTAGCAGCAGGCGGTGAATGATGAGCCTTCCCGAATCTGTCCGGAGCCACACAAACAAGATAGCGCCAAGGATCAGTGCGAGCGGCAGCATCCACCAAATGTTATTCGAGACCCCGGTCGAGATTGCCAGCACGACGACGGTTATGGTTGGCAGGCCGCGGTTCGCATTAAGGTTTTTGAAGAGATCCGACATCCTCGGCACTATGTACAAAGTCAAAAAAGCCACCATGAATGAGGAAGCGATGATCAGGAATGCGGGATAGGCAAGAGCTCCGCGAAGCTTTCTACTTAGGCCGACGCTGCGTTTCAAATAATCTACATAACGGATCAGGACGTCATCGAGCGCTCCGCTCTTTTCGCCCGAGAGGATCGAGGCGGTATAAATTTTCGGGAAAATCCCTTGGGCTTCGAAGGCTTCAGACAGCGGAATACCGCTTTTGATCTTGTCCTCGACATCGGTCAGGACTTCGCGCAGGTTAGCTGAGGGAGTTCGCGTCTTGAGCAGGGTTATCGCCTGCAGCATCGGGATGCCTGCGCGCAGCAATGCAGAAAGCTGCTGATTAAAATGGAGAAAGTCCGCCTGCTTTACGCGACCACGCTTGCCGGAAGACATGAACGGAAGAAACGAAGACATAGAGTCCCCGTTAGAAGAAACGGCGAAGACCTTAAAACCCTCGCGCTCGAGCTGGACCCGGGCATCGCTCGCGCCGCTGGCCTCTACTACTCTTGTAACGATATCGCCCGAGGGCGTCCCGAGACGGCAAATAAATTCTGACATGGATTCTACGATTTTACGGGGAGCGCCTTCCGAGGACGCGGGTCATTGAAAACCGCTCGGATTATAACACGCAAGATTTCCCGAAATGTTGCAAACTATGCCAGTGAACCGATTTATTTCGGCTAGAACAACTATTTACCGGGTTGCCTCATCTCAAAATTATCTTGCAGAAGTTGTACCTGTTTTTTAGAATGTAACTCGTTCCCCGCTACTGGAGAAATGTATGGCTTTCATGGGTTTTGAGGTTTATGGCCGCCGCGGTTCGCTGCGTCGGGCATTTTGCTTGCTGTCCACCTTTTTGTTCGCCACGCTGGTTGTATCGGCACAACAAGCAGAACCCACGCCTCCTCCGGATCAAGACCCGACATCCCCAGTCCGCATCAAGACCGATCTCGTTACCCTCACGCTTACGGTTACCGACGTTTATGGCCGCTATGTTATGGGCCTCGGGAAAAACTCATTTACGGTCCTCGACAATAATCAGGAGCAGGAGATCACGTTCTTCAGCGACACCGACGCTCCCGTTTCCCTCGGCGTGCTGTTCGATGTGTCGGGCTCGATGAGCGGCGAGAAAATTCAGAAAGCTCGAAAGGCTCTCTCCCGGTTTATAAATACCAGTCATCCGAATGATGAGTACTTCCTTATTGGATTTAACAATCGCGCTCAGCTTTTGTTGGACCGGACGCGCGACGGCGACGCCGTGCTGGAAAAACTGACGCTCGTAAATCCGAAGCAGAATACCGCGCTTTACGATGCAGTTTATCTAGGACTTGAGCGGGTAACTCGCGGCAGCCACCAGAAGCGTGCTCTACTCATAATAAGTGATGGGCAAGACAATGCTTCCCGATACAACTTCGGTGAAGTCCGGCGGCTGATGAAGGAATCCGACGTGATAACCTACGCCGTCGGTATCATCGATGCAGGCGACGCTGGAAGTCAGCTTGGAATGCAGGGCCAGGCGTTTTTGGACGAACTGACATCGGTGACGGGTGGAAAATCATTTTATCCCACAAGCGACGTTGAACTCGATGAGATCTTTGACCGGATCTCGATCGAACTTCGTCACCAGTATTCCATCGGTTACACTCCGAAGGACTTCCAGCCGGACGGCAAGTGGCGAAAGGTAAAAGTTAGAGTCAAACCTCCGCGTGGTTTGCCGCGTCTAACAGTCCGAAGCCGAGAGGGGTATTACGCCACGGCGGCTGCAGATCTTCGGTAATTTTTGAGTCAGATGATGAAACGAGTTTACTTCCTTGGCCTCTTTGCCTTGATTTCACTTTTCTTTGTTTCCCAGTTTCTACCTGGTGGCGTGCGTGCGCAGCAGGCGTCTACCGGGCGGGCGAAAGCCAGCCCTTCGCCGACCCCCATACCGACCCCGACAATCAGAGAAGAAGATATTGTTGAGAAGGTCGAGACCGAGCTTGTTAACCTAAATGTTCGCGTGGTCGATCGAAACAATCGACCGATCAATAATATTCAGGAAACAGATTTCAAGATCTTCGAAGACAATGTCCCTCAGAAGATCGAATTCTTTTCGAAGTCGGAAGTCCCTACGAGTTACTCTCTTGTGATCGACAACTCGGGCTCACTTCGATCTCAGATCGATGAAGTGATCGAGGCAAGCAAGATTCTCGTCGCCGCCAACAAACCGGAAGATGAAACGAGTGTTATTCGATTTGTGAGCTCGGACAAGATCGAAATTCTACAGGATTTCACCCCGAACAAAACAGACCTCAACGACGCTCTCGACAATCTATATATCGAGGGCGGGCAGACCGCAATTATCGATGCTGTCTATCTCGCGGCCGGAAAGGTCACCGACCACGACAAGGTTGACAGTAAAGTGGATCGGAAGCGGCGGGCGCTTATCCTGGTATCCGATGGTGAGGACGTCAGCAGTTACTATAGTCAGCAGCAACTGTTCGATCTGCTACGCGAGACGGATGTCCAGATCTACGTCGTGGGGTTTGTGAAAGACCTGAGCGCGGACAAAGGATTCATAACAAAGAGCAAGCAAGGTAAGGCGAAAGCGTTCCTCGAGAAGCTAGCGTCCGAAACCGGCGGCAAGGTATATTTTCCGGAATCGGTAACTCAGCTGAACGGTATCGCACGCGACATAGCGAGTGAGCTTCGCACGCAATATTCGATCGGGTATCTTCCTTCAAACGAACGCGAGGACGGCACGTTCCGAAACATAAAAGTCATGGTCGGCGACGGTCCGAACAGTCAGAAACGAATCGCTTTGACACGGACCGGCCGTACGGCGACGGGCGGATCGACCGCACCAGCGTCGACGAAGAAACCAAAGTAATAGATCTCCAGGACAATAAAAAAGGCGTGAAAGAGAATTGATTCTCCTTCCCGCCTTTTGATTTTAATTTGATCACTATTCGGGAACCGAACCCGAAATCTTTTTCCGGTTCGTCTCACCCGTCTCAATAACCGGAATTCCGTCGGCTACTTCACTGTGCGGCCTCGGAATCACGTGGACCGCAGTAACGGTTCCAACTTTCCGAGCCGCTGCAGCACCAGCGTCGACCGCAGCTTTCACCGCCCCTACCTCACCTCGCACGATTGCGGTTACAAGTCCCGCATCTACCTTTTCATACCCGATGAGAGTGACGTTGGCCGTTTTCACCATCGCGTCGGCCGCTTCGATCATCGCTACGAGCCCCATGCATTCGACCATTCCAAGTGCTTCCATAGATCATCCAGAAAACTTAACGCAAGTATAAGGCAAGTAGAAGAAAAACCAATGCGGCTATAACCAGCACGATTGTACTGATGACAAATGCGATCGGTGAATCGGTCCTTGGCTCCCAGCTCACTTCCACCGGCTGCCGGTTGAACGCGCGACGCTGTTTTCTCAGTGAGGCCGCGGATCTGAGTGGAGGCCTGAAACCCAGCTGCTTCACTATCTCGCTGCTGTCATGCGCAATCTCGCCCTTTGACGGTTTAGACTCTTCGATGTTCGAATCTTCCCCAACCGCTTTGCCGCAGCCGTAACAGAAGAGCGATTCGTCGCGAACGTCCGCTCCGCACTCCTTACAAACCGTAGTTTGAATTGCAATTTCCGACATCATTTCGTTCGCATGGCAACCGCGATCTGCTTGGCAGCGGCCGCAAGCTCGGTACTGCGTTTTGGCGTCACGACCAAGCCTCCAGTATCTTTAGACAGACGGTCGATGATCTTCGTCACAACCTTGCCGTCGGACATCGCGATAGTAAAGACTCGGATGTTCGCAGCCTTCAATATCTTCAGCACATCTTCGATCGAGGCCTCGCTTGCACGATCCTCTCCATCCGTCACGAGCACAAGCGCCCGGCTCCGGGCTGGATCCGTCTTAGCATTCGCCTCCAGATACAGCGCTGCGCTCTTGACCGCATCGACGATGGCCGTTTGACCGCCTTCGACAAACATATTCTGAGCGGCGTCATTAAGCTCCGAATTTTTATAAGTGAACTCCTGACGAAAAACTATTTTAGGCGCGTCGACAAACGTTACGAGAAAAGCTTCATCTTCCGCCTGATTTTCTTCGACGACATCGGACACTACTGCAATGACCTTGTCGAGCAGCATACGAAACGAGCCGGAATTATCAACAACGAGGCCATAGCTCAATGGATGTTTTTCGATCGACTTTTGAGCAAGAGCTACGTCCTGAGCGAAGGCTGAGGCGCACATGCCGACAACTAATGTCAGAGCTGCTGCGAAGAATTTAATCATAGGAATTTTTACACCGTTGCAAAAATGTCTTTCTCATTTCCAAGATCACGGGCCGACGGCGTAAGAATAGTTTTAGACGTGATGTAAATTTTCTCGCCCTTGTCGATCGCAAGGCGCACATCCGTCTCGCTGACAAAATCCATCGGCGTTCGGTTTGCTCCGTTTTCCGTCAACGACTGCGGACGGAGCTCATGGATTATTGTCTTGACAGGCGACTCAGTCGAATCCGCGACGGCCGCAGGCGGCTCAGGTAACGGAGCGTCCCCGATCTTTTTACTTAAGAATTGATCGACCATCGCGGCTATCTGCTCACGATTCGGTTTTGGCTTCGAGACAACCGTCGAAGGCGGCGATGCTTGAACCGATGCTGCTCTAGACTTTGGCCGATCTGTCCCGACGGGCCGCGTCTCCCATGCCACGCGTTTGATGTTCATTAAATGGATCGGCGAGACGTTGTCGGATGTCACGTTGCCGCCCCAAGATCCACAGCCGAGCGTCATCGATGGAGAGAGGTCAGTAGAAAAACCAATCGCTCCGTGGGTTGTCGGAGAATTTATGACCACACGGGACGCGGGCATCTTCGCTCCGTACGCGATTGCGGCATCGCGATCTTGCGTATGCATTCCGGCCGTGTGCCCCATGCCGCCGAACTGAAGTATCTCGTTACATCGATTAGCACCCTGCTCCAACCCGTCGACAACGAAGAAAGCGAGAGTCGGCGAAAGCTTTTCGATCGACCAAGGGTAATCTCTGCCGACACCACCGCAATCAGCCAGAAGGCATCGCGTGCCGCTTGGGATGGTAACGCCGGCGAGATTCGCAATGTACTCAGCGGATTTCCCGACAATGCCAGCGTTCAATGTTCTCTCAGGCGTCAACAAAACTTTCGCGACCGCCTCCGCTTCTGACGCAGTAAGGAAATGTCCGCCCTGCTGCTTGAATTGCTCTCGAACTTCTGATTCGAGCGGCGCGTCCACAACGACTGATTGTTCAGAAGCGCATATCGTCCCATTGTCGAAGCAGGTCCCCGTGAGAATATCACCCACGGCTTTTGCCGCGTTCGCGGATCGCTCGATGAACACAGGCACATTTCCCGGCCCGACGCCAAACGCCGGCTTACCGGACGAATACGCTGCGCGTACCAAACCGATCCCGCCCGTCGCAAGAATAACCGCGGTTCGCCTGTGCTTCATCAAAGCCTCGGTCGCTTCAATGGTGCTGTTTTGAATGCAATAAATCGCTTCGGCCGGCAAACCTTGTTGAATTGCGGCGTCGCGCATCACACGCGTTGTTTCGGCAATACATCTCGCAGCGGAAGGGTGCGGAGACAGGACGATAGTGTTACGGGATTTGATCGAGATGATTATCTTGAAGATCGCGGTCGAGGTAGGATTTGTCGAAGGAATTATTGCAGCCACCACGCCGCGGGGACTGGCAATCTCGACGACGGTCCCGTTATCCGCGACGACGCCCACCGTCTTCATGCTGCGAAAATAGTTCCAAACATCTTCAGCCGCGAAACGATTCTTCTCGCGCTTATCTTCCGCCCTGCCAAAGCCGGTTTCTTCGTGGGCGAGCAGACCAAGTCGGGCCGATTCGGCGAGCGCGACTTTTGCCATTGCCTCGCAGATCTGATCGATCTTGACCTGATCAAGCTGCGCTACAGTCTGAAAGGCACGGTGAGCGGCTTCAACCGCGTCCCGTGCCTCTTGCTGTGCAATTAGATCTTTGTCGCCCATCTGCTCTCAATGCGACGTGGCGAGTCAGCGAAACGGAGAC
>JBDTMK010000038.1:0-14522 GCA_039934315.1 Pyrinomonadaceae bacterium
GGCGCCCGACGAATTCACCGGGCAACACGGATGTCGGCAACTGGAACATCCGGCAGTCCGGATCGAGCAACTCGTTGAGACAAGTTCAGTGGGGCGTGACGTTTACTACCGAAGAAAGAACGGGACCGTATGCAAGGGTAGTGAAAAATGTCAAGGGAATTTATATCTCAAAAATAAGATGACCTAGGGAAGCAGTTTACCGGCTATGAACGCGACGAATGAATTCGTATTCGTAATTCCGATTCGCAATCCCGTAATTCTCAATCGAACAAAAAAAAACGCCGCTTCCGAAGAAGCGGCGTTAAACGTCAACCGACTAGGTCTTTCCAGACAAAATTATTACATCCCCCTTGTTCTTTCCCCCTTGTAGCCTGTAATAATCAAACTCTTGTTTTACCTGCCCGCCTGACGTTCGATCGTTGCCGGCGAATCGACATCGCCCTTGATCAAAGACGAGAAAACTCCTCCGAAGAAAAGAAGGGCAGCTATCACCAAAAATGCTGCGAGGCTTGCCAGAGCCCACTGTACTCCTCGGAACGATTTCGCGGTGTCTTCGCGAACGAGATGATCTTCGCCTCCGGTTGTGATTACTTGTTTCGACATTTCTTCTCCTGGTTTAATACGGTTAAGTATTACGTTGAACAAGTTTGCAATGAGCGTGCCATTCCGTTTTTCGAAGGTTTGCGAAATGTGGAAGCAAATCCTCTGCTTTTTGCATTAAATTAATGCACGAGCCACAGCTCTGATTAGTTTCGCTCAGACAGGTTTCGTAACCGGGTCGCTTGTGACTTGGTATATGGTGTCCTTATGAAAAGACTTAATTCACGTCCTGGTTATTTCTATCCGCGTGCACGGGTTCGCAGCCGGATAAGTTGAGTAGTCCGAATCGCGCATCGAACAACGCGGAGCAACCGACGGCCTCATCAGCAAATCACAACGGCACAGATCACAGCATGATGCAGCATCCCGGAATGTAGAGCTCGCAAGGTGCAGCGACGGCGCCTTACGAGCTTCAGTTCCTGGACACGATGATCGCGCACCACCAGGTGCCGTCGATATGTCGAACCTCGCCGACACGCGTGCGCAGCATTCGGAATTGAAACAGCTCGCGGCCGGCATCATAAGCGATCAGGAGCGCGAGATCGCGAAAATGAGTGAGTGGCGCGACAAGTGGTTCGCCGAAAAAGCGAAAGCGATAAATCACAACTTCCCCGGCATGGCGCACGGGATGGGCGGGATGGATTTGAAGAAACTGGAATCGTTGCTCGGGAATGAATTCGACATCGAGTTTTTGAAGCAGATGATCCCGCACCATGAAGGCGCGATCGAGATGGCGAAAAATCGGCAGAAGCGGGATACGAACTCTGAGTTAAAAGAGTTGGCGGGTGACATCATCACCGCTCAGGAAGCTGAGATCAAACAGATGCACGCGTGGTTCGGATCGTGGCAAAGCCCCTGAATCTGGAAATGAGATTTGGGATTTGGTTTCAAGAGCCCCTCCAATTGGTTTCGTTACGCTCGGTCTCAGTTAGGGAAAAGACATTCGTGCTGAGCAAATCCGCAATCCGCAATCCCCATTCCCCATTTGATATGCCTTGCCATTTTTGTTTTGAACGTGCATCATACTTTGTATGAATCCGCTCTCGCATCAGGTTTTTGTGATGCGCTTCGTCTTAAACGGTTTTGGATAAGCTAGAGAGCAGGTCCCTTGTCAGTAAGAAGTTGCTCTAGTTTTTGAGTATCCGAATCCGGTCTTCGCTTTCGATGCACCGCTTCGACGCTTCTTTTGGAAAGTCCCGACAGTCCGGGCAGATTAAACAAACATGTCAATGAAACTTTATGTGGGAAATCTTCCCTTCAGCACGAGTAATCAGGATCTGAACGATATCTTTGGTGAGATCGGCGCGGTCGAATCATGCAATGTGATCGAAGATCGCGAAACGGGCCGTTCGCGCGGTTTCGGTTTTGTCGAAATGGCGAACAAGGAAGACGGCGAACGGGCGATCGCTGAGCTCAACGGTAAAGAGATCAACGGCCGCGAGCTCAAGGTCAACGAAGCTAAACCGCAGGAAAGCCGCGGTGGCGGCGGACACGGCGGTTACGGTGGTGGTGGCCGCGAAGGTGGTGGCCGCGGCGGATACGACGGCGGTGGTGGTGGTGGCGATGGCGGCAATCGCTGGTAGTTCTTGTCAGAACCGCAAGCGGTAGCGACCGGGACACACTTTAACAAAGAGGCTTCGTCAAATAAGACGAAGCCTCTTTCATTTCAAGCATCGATAATGAGCCTGATCCTATGTGCAAACCGGAACGACCCGGTCGCTACCGCTTGCGGTTCTGACCTATCGTAAAATCTCGCTCAAAAAACTCTCACCCGCATTCAGAGCGATCCCAAAATTCTCGGCGATCGTTTGCCCGATATCCGCGAGACTGTTTCGAGTTCCCAAATTCACTCCGGCCTGGGCCGACTTTCCATAAACCAGTAGCGGTGCATATTCCCGAGTGTGATCGCTTCCCTCTTTCGTCGGATCGTTTCCATGATCCGCTGTCATGATCAAGAGGTCGTCGTCATTCATCGCCTCGAAAATTTCCGGCAGACGCGTATCGAAGCGCTCGAGAGCACTCGCGTAACCTTCCGTATCGCGACGATGGCCATACAGCATGTCGAAGTCGACCAGGTTCGAAAAGATAAGGCCGGTCGATTCGACGCCGAGGGCCTTGATAGTTTGATCAATTGTCTGCTCGTTGTTCTTAGCAGTTAAGTCTTCCGTGACGCCGACGCTGTCGTAGATCGACGCGATCTTACCAACGCACACGACGTCCAAACCTGCGCCTTTCAACAACGGCAGCAAGTTTTCGCTCGGAGGCGGAACAGCGTAATCATGACGATTTTCCGTGCGTGTAAAATTGTCGGCGGCAGTGCCGAGGAACGGCCTCGCGATCACACGTCCGACCTTGTGCTCGCCGTCAAGCATCTTTCTCGCGATCTGACATATCTCGTACAACCTATCGACCGGTATGACTTCTTCGTGCGCCGCTATCTGGAATACCGAGTCGGCGGAAGTGTAAACTATCGGCTTGCCGGTCCGAACATGTTCCTCACCAAGCTGTTTGATGATCTCGGTTCCCGACGCCGGAACATTCCCGAGGACGCCCGGAACATTCGCTTGTTTGATGAAGGTGTCCAGAACCTGCGGCGGGAACCCTTTCGGGTAAGTCGGAAATGCTTTTTTCAGAATGATGCCCGCCATCTCCCAATGTCCGGTCGTCGTGTCTTTTCCATTCGACATCAACGCGCATTTGCCGAAAGACCCGATGGGATCTTCAATCGCGGGCAGATCTGCAAGCATGCGTATGTTACCGAGCCCGAGCCGCTGCAGGTTCGGCAGGTCCACTCTCCTACTTTCTAAAATATGTCCCAGCGTGTCGGCTCCCGCGTCACCCCAATCCGCAGCATCGGGCATTTCGCCGATGCCCGCCGAGTCTAGAACCATCAAACAGATCCGTCTAAATTTTGGTTTCATGAGTTGAAGTCGATCGGTGCGAATGTATCGATCCGAAGTTTCCGCGGAAGTATTCGAATCAAAACATCATCGGGCGATCTGATCAATTGTACGTTTAATTTCCGGGGGCCGTGTAGCCTTCTCTCGCACGCACCTGAGCTCCCGCGGGAAGACCCCGAAGCTCGACGCGGATCTTTCGATAGCTGCCGTCGCGTTTTCCGTTTGAAGAATAGTAGCCGAGGCTATACTTGGTACCGATCTCAGCCGCGACACTTTTGAATGCGCTCCTCGCTTCTGCCAGATCGCCTGCCGGAAAAACTTTTCCACCTGATTTTTTTGCGACCGAATTCATCTCCACGTCCGCGATCTCATAAAGCTTCTTACTTATTGCGAGCCGTTCGAAATCGCCGAGATCGCAAAACTTCGAACTCTGTTCAACGTTTGATCTCGCACCAAAGCTGCGATAGTAACGCCTGATCTGCGCGACCGAGAATCGTGTCGCGCCTTCACATGGCCCGAGGAGTCCTTCTTCAAAGAAAGGCCGCGTATCGACCTGGATGAAGTAGCAAACTATTCCCGCTTGCTCGAGACCCTCGTGCGCTTCGTCGAAACCCGAGACGCTCGTCGAATCAACACCGTCCGTCAATGCGACCAGCGCACGCCTTCCGCGAAATTCTTCTTTCGGTGCTTTACCAAAAACCCTTTCGACGATCTGTACCAAACCGTCGTAGTACGGCGTGCCGTTGCTCGTAGAAACCCGCTCGAGAGCGGATCTCAAGGACGCTCGGTTATCCGTCAGTTCGCTAACCAGATCCGCCGCGGCAGCCTTGCGATTATCTTCGACCGCGGTCTTGAATGCGATTATCGCCACACGGTCCCCTGGCCTCAGTGAGTCGATAAAACTCTGCGCCGCCCGCTGGATCAATTGAAGATCCGAACGAGTTGATCCTGAGGTATCCAGAAGCAGCGCAACCTCGAACGGCGCGCTCGTCGCAGCGAAATCGGTGACCTCCTGTGTCTTTCCGTCCTCATACACGGTGAAGTTGGTCTGCTTCAAATTGAGCAGTGGCTTTCCCGCCTTGTCGGTAACCACAAGCGGGACGTCGACGAGTTCGGTCTCAACTTTGACGACCTCATCCTCTTCGTTCTTCACCGGCGGCTTGGTTTGCGCGGAAACCTCCGACCAAAAACCCGACGCCAAGAGTAAAAGCAGACATAGAGTTCGCGACTTCATAAAAATCTCCGCGTTTGTGTGGATTACGGTCGAGTTTAGCAAAAATCTTTTGAGTAGCCTAAGACTTTAGGAAGGAGATTGCAGCTGTCATTTTTGTCAGGTAAAACGGGGACCAGGTGGATCTGTTGCTCCAAAATAAACGCGAGCAGGACGATATTGGGGTCTTTGTGCCCACCAAAAACCTCCTCGTCCGGCGAGCATGGAACACGCTTTATAATCAATTAGCCAGTATGCCTCACGCAATCTGCGATACCGCGGTATCGGAGTCACTCGGCAGATTTGCCTCAAGCCATGCGCTCGTTCCGCCGGCTACGTTACACACGGATTTGAATCCCGCGTTTTCCAGAATGCTCGTCGCGAGGCTCGAGCGATAACCGCTTTGGCAGATCACGTAAGTTGGTTTAGCAGGATCGAGCGTGTCGATGTTCTGCGATAACATGTTCAGCGGACGATTGATCGCCCCATGAGCATGTGCCGCTGCATACTCTCCGGGCTGTCGCACGTCGACGAATTGCACTTCCGATTCGCTCCTGGTCAATGCGTCAACCTCGGCGACAGCTGGCTGTCGTATCTCATTCACCTCCCCATCGTATTCGCCCATGAGAACGAATCCCGTGACGGTTTCAAGTCCCACGCGAGCAAGCCTCATGAATGCTTCTCCGACCTGTTCTTTGGTTTCGGCTGCAATCGCGAGAGGAGTTCCGACGGTAATGAATGTCCCGGCCCACGTCGCAAACTTTCCGGATAGCGCGATGTTGATCGCGTTCGGTATATGAGCGGCGCCGAATTTACCGGCCGATCGCACATCGAGTACAACGCCGTCGAATTTCGGGATCTCCGCGGACGAAAGTGCGCGAGGCTTGGGTAGGTCCTCAATGCTCGCCGGGCCGGCAAGATTGCGCTCGGCACTCTTTGGAAAATAAGCCGGCACCTGCGGCTGGTCGCTCGCTACGATCTTTATAAATTCTTCCTTACTCATCGGCTTCAGCGCGTAGTTTGTCGCACGCTGAGCGCCGAGTGTCGACCAGATCTCGCTCGAAAGCGACTTTCCGCAAAGCGAACCGGCGCCGTGCGCCGGGTAAATCTCGGTTTCGTCGGGATAGGTCAAGATCTTTTCGCGAAGGCTGTCGTAAAGCATGCCGCCCATATCTTCGGCCGTGAAGCCTTTGGAACCGATCAGATCGGGTCTGCCAACATCGCCGCAGAACAGAGTGTCGCCGGTGAACATTTTTCGAGGAGCGTCCGAAGCGTCGCCATCCGTCGCGACCACCGTTATGCTCTCCGGCGTATGCCCTGGAGTTTCCAGAAACCGGAGATTCACTTTTCCCACCGTAAGCTCGTCGCCCTCCGAGACCTTCAACGTTGGGAAAGCAGTTTCAGCTCGCGAACCGTAAACTATCTGAGCTCCGGTCTTCGTCGCAAGCTCGATGTGCCCGCTGACGAAATCGGCATGTGAATGCGTCTCGATAATGTACTTTATCGTTTGCCCATTGGCGGTCGCCTCGTCGATGTACTGCTGGACATCGCGCTGCGGATCGACTATCGCGGCTTCGTTCTTCGAACCGATGTAATAAGACGCGTGTGCCAGGCAACCTAGGTAAAACTGCTTGAAGTTCATTTCGCCTCCGATGTTCTGCTGATATGTGTAAAGTACAACGAACCTGGACTGCTGACAAGAAAAGGCCCCGTCAAACGATCACGTTCGACGAGGCCGGGCTAAAATAATCTATTCACTAAACGTACTTGCCGACTACCTTCGATATCGCGTCTCGCGATACTGCTCCAACAATGCGTTCCTGTTCCTGGCCACCCTTGAAAAGAATAAGCGTCGGAATTCCGCGAATGCCATAGCGCTGGGGCACGTTCATGTTCTCGTCGACATTCATCTTGAAGAAACCGGCTTTCTCACCATATTCTTCGGCGACTGCCTCAACCGAGGGAGCGATCATTCGACACGGTCCGCACCATTCTGCCCAAAAATCTACTAATATCGGCTTATCCGATCCCAAAACATCTTTTTCGAAATTGCTATCTGTTATATCCTTTGCAAAATTCGCCATCTGAATCTCCTATGTATTACGACTAAAGTATAGCGAAGCGTTATCGAACCGCAAAATCGCTAGTTTAAAACCCCCTAACCCGGCGAAGGTTACCTTGAAACGCGACTTTTAGGCCGCTGCTTTGGCACCAACGAGTGTCGCTGTTAGATTGATCGGCACCGCCGCAAGGGCCTTGCTGATCGGGCAGCTTTTCTTCACGTCCTCGGCGATGCTTTGAAATTCGGAATCCGCGATCCCGTCTACTTCTGCTTTAGCTTCGAGATCGATGCGATTGATCTTGAGGCCTGCGTCGTCTTTGCCTAGGAAAACTTTTGCTTCCGTTTCCACCCAGCTAGCGGGCTTCCCTTTCTTCTCTAAAGTCGCATTGAGCGCCATTGCATAACATCCGGCTAGTGAGGCCCCGAGAAGCTCTTCCGGGTTCGTTCCCGGCTCGTCACCGATACGTGTCGCGAACGAGAACGCGCCTTCAAACAATCCGCTGCCCAATGCCATCGTCCCCGTGCCCTCGGCCAAGCTTCCGTTCCATTTAGCTGTTGCTTTTCTTTCTGCCATATTTGTTTCCTCTACTAACTATTAACGCGTAATGCGCACCAAACCTATTTTCGAAAGTCGTACACGAGCCCATCTGTCACAAACCGCGGATTGTTTGTCAGGTGCGGATAGTGCTTGTCGAGCTCATCCAGGAACATCTGATACGGCATGTCGTCGAACGTCCCGTAGTCATGCAAGTATTCCATGAAGACGTTTCCGTTCCGATCATATTCCTGAAATATTGCGTCGCTCTTTCCATCAAATTCGATCGTATCCACCCTTAGAAAATCACAGAGCTTCTTATTGAAAGCCGGCGTTGCTTTCACCCATTTTTCTTCGAGATACATTTCCGCCGCGCCATGAAAAACCAGGTAGTCCTTCTCAAGCGCTTTCGCCAGCCGCTCGGTCGCGATGTGATTCCGAACGATATAAAAACTCAATCTCGAGGGAATGCCTACAGCCCTCGAAGAAGCCGCGAGCAGAAGCGCTTTCTCGACGCAGTAGCTCCGAGTCTTCGCGAGCACGGCACTTGCCTTCATTGCGTCCCGTCTAAGATCGAGCAGATAAGGATCGTACATAAACCCATCGCGAACCGCGTAGTAAAGCTTCACGCCGCGCTCGACATCGCTCGCCGCGCCGTGTGTATTACGCTCGGCGAATTCGCGAACACTCTCGTGATCGCTATCGAGAAATTCCGTTGGCCTTAAGAACTCTTCCATTGACTCAGATCCTGATCACAACCTTTCCGAAATGGGCGCCGCTTTGCATATATTGCATCGCTTCCACAGCTTGGTCGAATTCGAAAACTCGGTCGATTACCGGTGCCAGTTTTGAGAAGCGTATTGCCTCCAGCATTTCTTCGAACATAACACGCGAGCCAACAAATATTCCCTGCAGCCTGACCGCCTTCATGAAGACCGTGGTCGGATTGAAATCGCCAGCACTGCTCAGTGCTCCTATCATCGCGACGTGACCGCCAAGTCGCACAGAATTTAATGATCTACCGAGGGTGCCCGACCCGCCCACTTCGACAACATGATCGACACCCTTTTTAGCGGTGAGCTCGAGCACAGCTGCATCCCAATCTTCACGGACCTTGTAATTGATCACTTCGTCCGCACCGAACTCTCGCAGCCTGATCTCTTTTTCACTGCTCCCCGTCGTCGAGATCACGCGGGCGCCGAAAAGTTTCGCGAACTGCAAAGCGAAGATTGAGACGCCTCCTGTTCCAAGTGTCAAAACGGAATGGCCCGCCCTTAGATTTCCCGAGACCGCCAGAGCATGCCACGCGGTCAGCGCCGCACACGGCAGAGTAGCCGCTTCTTCGTACGTGAGATGATCCGGAATCTTCACCAGGCCTTCTTGGTCGAAGGTACCGGATTCTCTAAGCACGCCGTCCCACTGCGCCCCCGCTCCGAGCGACGTGCGTCGTTTCGCGTCGGTCATCTCTCCGCCGATCCAGCTCTGCGCGAAGATTGGCATTACCTTGTCCCCAACTTTCCACTTGGTCACGTCATCGCCAATCGCGATCACCTCGCCCGCCCCATCCGAAAGCGGAACGGCGGGCATCTTCATCCGCGGATTATAGGTACCCGAAGCAACCATCAGGTCGCGGAAGTTTAGGGAAGCTGCCCGAAATCTTACAAGCACCTCTTTCGCTTTCGGCTCAGCCGTCTCGCGGTCGACTACCGTTAGGTTCTCGATGCCGAATTCTTGGATCTCGTATGCCTTCATAAAATGGATCCCGCAAACTGAAGCTCTCTCATGAAAAATAGACGGGAAGAATTCTCATTCAAATCGCTTCAGCCCGCGGGAATGTTTTACCTATTTTTTCCGCGGAGTCTTAAGATCCAGTTTAATTACCACATCGTCACGGATGAGGTCGTCGGCCTTGCCGGCGTAAACGATCCCAAAATCCTTTCGGCTTATCGCGAACTCGGAATTGACCGACACATCGGCCGGCGTAACAGTGATCG
The DNA here is from genome assembly GCA_039934315.1 of Pyrinomonadaceae bacterium. Classification (GTDB taxonomy): domain Bacteria; phylum Acidobacteriota; class Blastocatellia; order Pyrinomonadales; family Pyrinomonadaceae; genus OLB17. The sequence continues at coordinate 9,302 of JBDTMK010000038.1, forward strand.
TCGCCGGAAATGTCACGGATTTATTAACGCCGCGCAATTCCAGATCGCCCGTCACCGTGTAATTGTTCTCACCCTTCGCCGTGTCGGGTACGATCTTTGTCGACGTGAACGACGCCCTAGGATATTTCTCGACTTCGAAGAAATCTCCCGTCTGAAGATGTTTGGTCAGGGCGTCCGTATCGGTAAAAACCGAAGACGCCTCGATATCGATCTTTACGCTGCTTTCCTCGGCTTTCCCGTTTACGAGATCGATCGAACCGGAAAACTGATTAAAGCCTCCCTCGTGTTTGCCCGTCACCTTGGATCCCGTAAAAAGGACCTTCGAATTTTCCGTGGTCACTGCCAAACTTTCGCCTTTCGTTGCCACCGGAGCGGCCGCCAGAGAATTGGCAGCTGGTGTCGACACATTCGACGTCAACGCTCTCGCCTTGTTCGCAGCCGGATCTTCGCACGCTACAAGAAAACTTGATAATAATAGAATTACCAAACCGAACTTCATCATAAAAACATGTTGCCCCTTAGAGATTTATTTCCTATACAAAATTTCTGCTGCGCTAAGCGTTGAAGGACCAGGCCCAAGCCCAGGAACCAAGGATAAAATTGCACTACACCAGACGTCCAGCTCAGCACAAAACTCGGCGGTGCCGTGATCGTTTCCCTTACGCAGTCTGTAAATTCACTCGACATAATAACCTTCCCCTCGCTCGGAAAAAACTTCCCTGGTTCGATAAAGCTCCTTTTCAGATCCGCTCGATCAATTCGCTTTTCGGCTTCCGAACTTTAGGCAGAGGCTCCAGCCAGTCGTTCTGAGCATCCCTGTAGCCGACCGCTGCGATAGCGACAGCAGAATAGTCGGTCAGGCCAAGGACCTCATTTACCTTCTCGGCGTCGAATCCCTCCATCGGCGTCGCGTCGATGTTCAAAAGAGCCGCCGTCTGAAGTAAGAAGCCGAGAGCGATGTATGCCTGGCGCGCATTCCACGTGTCTACGTAACCGCCTTCCACCGCCCTGTTCACTGCACCCTTCACTGAGGTCTCCAGGCCCTCGAGGGATTCACGGGTTTGCTCGCGAACCTCCGCGATCCTGCCGACAAACTGGTCGACATCCTGAGGCGTAAGCGTCTTTTTAAATGCGAAGACGAACAAATGAGACGCGTCCGTAATCGCCGACTGGTTGTACGCGGCAGGCTTTAGCCTTTCGCGGACTGCCGGGTGTGATATTACGAGCACTTTATAAGGCTGGATGCCGAAGCTGGAAGGTGCCAGCAGTATCGAGTCTTCCAGGACTTTGATATCTGTCTCTGAAACCTTTTGAGAGCTGTCATATGCCTTCACCGCGTAACGCCACTCCAAACTGTCAATGACCGCTTCGCCTCGCGATAGCTCTGAAATTGCCGCCTGTGTTCCCATTGTTCGTTCTCCCTTCTGTAACCCTACTTGATACAAATGCAACTAAAAAAATTAAACCTTCCCTTGCTCGACCATCTCGAACACGTTCTGGAGCGTGTATCGCGATAACTTTTCTGATATCCCTTTGTCGATCTCCCGCTGAATGCACCCAAGGACAGCTTCAATATTCTTCCCTATCGGACAATCCTGACTCGGAGCCTTTGCATGGAGAGCGAAAACCTCTCCGCAGTTGATAGCCTTGTATATTTCCGCAAGGTTTATCTCGTTCGGGCAGCGGGCCAGCCGCGATCCGCCGTTAGCTCCCGTCTGCGAAACGACCAGCTTGGCCTGATTGAGTTGGCCTAACAATCTTCTTACCACGACGGCATTTGTATTGACGCTGGATGCCAGATAGTCGGATTTGAGATTTTCATCCTTCGATCTGGCCAGCATCGCCAGCACATGTACTGCCATTGAAAATTGACTGTTAGCCGCCATAACTGTAACAACGATAGTTACAATTCGTCTATTTGTCAAGCGCGATCTTGTGCAATGCGTTTAGGGCTATCATCCACGTCGCCAACGGGTGGGCCTTTTGTGTCGGGTGGTTCTTCTACCGGGTGGGCCGGTGTCGCGTCAGGAGGCAGAGGCGTCCCGTCGTCGTTCTGGTTGCGTTCGATGTCGCTCGAGCCGCCTCCGCCGTCTGCCGTCCCGGTTTCCTCTGCCGGCTCTACGTCAGGATTATAAGAGTTCACGTCCGGGTTTTGTCCGCCTTGAAAATTTGTCATTTAATTGCCTCCTTAATCTACCGTCGGCAGGGCAATAGCTATGCCTGCTCAAAGCGCAGCGATTTAGAACATTGGCTTAGCTCGCGATTCGCGAAACATCATCAAGAGATTCATCAGAAATGATCTGAAACTGACGCAAATGTGGAACATGACTTAGGCCAACCGCGGTAAGGCTGTCGCAAATAACGATCGACGCTCGATTGATCGCATCGTCCCATCCATCGTCTGCCGTGGAGCGAACGATGAGGCTACCTGGATCGACCTTCGCGGCGAGCAGCATTATTTTGGCGAAGGAAAGGAACCCATCCCATCCCGAAACGACCGCGACGATCTGATCCGTTGTCGGCCTTGCCTGACCTGACATGGCCGCTGAAACCGAATTGCCTTTCAGGTATATGCATCGCTCACCGGTGTTCAGGTATGGCTCGATCTTAGGCTTCTCATCCCGCATCGCCACCAGCGTCGAACCCGCGCCCACTTTGCCGGTCTTAAATTCCTCCAGGCTTATCCCGCTGATGTTCGCGAAGCTGCCCGAAAGTTCGTGGATAAGAATGTGTCGAAGGCCAACATCGGATTCGATGACGAGTAGTTGACCGGCCGACAGGGAGGGGAGCGGCCTTCTTAAAAGAGCGATGATATCGGCTTTACCAAAACCCATCGACTCCGCAGATTGGAGAAACTGCTCAGTCAGGCGTTCCAGCTGTCGCGTGCCCTCGATCCTGGCATCAGCGGACTCTGCGACATAAAATCCACTTCCCTTCCTGAACTCGAGAAGCTTCGCCTCGACTAGCTTCTGATACGCTGAGCCAACCGTGTTCGCATGCAGATCACACCGCCGTGCAACCTCGCTAGTGCTCGGAAGCTTTCCCCCAATTTTAAAGTCGCCTGCTGCAATGCCGAGCGTGATCTGTGCGATCAACTGTTCGCGCACCGGGACCTCCGAGTTTTTCGATATCCAGATTTTCATTGCAAAAATAATAGTTAAGCTGCGTCCGCTTATCAAATTAGATGATTGCAGGCGAAGCTCCCGTTAGGTCAAATCTATCTCGCAATAATATGGGCAGCGCAAATCAGAGAAGGAGCCCACAACGATGGCGATAAATATAGAACAACTTCAAGACGCGGCCGGCCGGTTCGATAATTACACCGAGGCTATCAAACGAGCGCGTAAGAGTCCCCAAAAAGCGTTAATGGAGAAAATAGCCGTCGCCGAACGCCATCGGGAAGTCTTCGTTCCCGCAGCCGAACGGTTGATGAAGACGCAGACAGTGGCGAGCTTTCTTCCGCCAACCGAAACTGTCCCCGCAGGTCCGCCCGAGCCCTCGCCGTTCGACACAGTTTCGCCGGACAGACTTCCGCCCGATCCGCTTGTGCTCGTCGGGGGTCTCGTTCCTGAAGTTATCCAGCGCGACAATGATCTGCGGCCGATCCGCTTTTTACAAATCGGTTTGCTCGCCGCGCGAGCCGTCGGCAAGATCCGGATCATCGATAGTCCGTCGACCGAAGAAGGCGAGGCGACAGGCTTTATGGTCGCACCCGGAGCGCTGATCACGAATTGGCATGTCCTAAAGAATCGAGACTATGCATCTGCGGCGTCGATCATCTTCGATGACGAGGACGGTATCGACGGAAATCCGCTCCAGGCAAACGCGTTCCGTCTTCGGCCGGATCTTTTGTTCTACAACGATGAGCTGCTGGATTATGCGATCGTAGGCGTGTCTCCCAGGACGTCCACCGGAGCTCCGCTGGCGCAATATGGTTACCTACCTCTTTACAGGCAAACTGGAAAGCTGGATCCGACACAACGTGAAGCCGCGAACATAATTCAACATCCGGGCGGGGGTTCGAAGAAGATAGCTCTGCGAGACAACTACGTTCTGGAAGTCGTCCCCGACACCGTCGATCCTAAAAAGAAAGAGGTCTCATTGTTTTACGGTACGGACACGTTAAAGGGATCGTCGGGCTCGCCGGTCTGCAGCGATCAATGGTATGTGGTCGCCCTTCATCGAGGCGGCGTTCCGGAAACCAAACTCGTGAACGGCAAACGTATAGTCATTCGCCGCGACGGAACACCCGCGACCGCGGGCGACTCAAGGGCTTCCATCCGTTACATCACGAACGAGGGCACACGTATTAGCAGAATCTACAACTCCCTCGAAAAGGCGGCGCCAAAAAGTCGTGATGCGGCTCTCGCTTTTGAAAAGCTCAGCTCTGTTGCACAGAATCCGTTGAACGGGCCGATAAGTCTTCGAACCTCGCCTATCATCCTCCCAGGAATTCCTCCCGGGGAGGAGGGCGGTCCCGAAGAGATCATTCGTCGCACCAAGGCGAAGTTCGAAGGTGCAAAGGGCTATAAGCCGACGTTTCTGGGAACGAATTTCAGGGTGCCGCTCCCGAACATGACGAGCGAGGTCAAACAGGAACTCGCGCCCTTAAAGGACTCGACTGCGACCGAGTTGAAGTATGCGAATTACAGTCTAAGGATAAATAGGGAACGGCGGACTCCGATATTCGCGGCTGGAAATATTGACGGCAGTAAGCTATGGCGAACTCAGGGGAACGGCGCTCTGCCTCCGCGGCCGAAATGGAGCTTCGACCCCAGAATGGACGAAGATTTTCAACCCGACGATCTCATCTTCAGCAACGCGATGCAGCGCGGCCATCTGTTCAAACGCGAGGACGCGGTTTGGGGTACCGATGCTGCCGCGATGAAATTGGCCGACGAGCACTCCTTCACGATCCCCAACGCGACGCCGATGATCGCGAACTTTAATAACGTTGAATGGGGTGATCTCGAAGACATCGTCTCAGACGAAAGCGGCTTGGGACATAAGATCTCATACTTTGCCGGCCCTATCTTTCGCAGCACAGACAGATTCTTTAGCGAACTAAGGTCGGTCGCGGTGCCTGGAAACGAACTCCATACCGGGATGCGAGTTCCCGAATCATTTTGGAAAATCGTTTTTTGGGCCGAAGGAGGCAAGCTCAAGGCGGCGGGATTTGTTCTGCGGCAAACCGACGAGATCGCGGCACATGGGCCGATCG